>NZ_JBSFJC010000066.1:0-49066 GCF_053597855.1 Kitasatospora sp. NPDC001225 | reverse complement strand
GCCGCCGGGCGCGTGCGCCGGACGGCCCGCCGGTGCGGCGGCGCGCCCATCGGCCTGTTCATCGGCCTGCTCCACGGTCGGCGGCGGCGGGTGCCGCCTGTCCCGCCACCCTCCGGGCGGCCGCGGCCGGGGCGCAACCGCAGAGGGCCGATCGGGCGGGCCCGAGACTCGGCAAAGACGCTGGTCGGAGGGGCTGTGTAGGCTCAACGGTCATGGCGAGGGTGACACGGGACGATGTGGCGCGGGTGGCGGGGACGTCCACGGCGGTCGTGAGTTATGTGATCAACGACGGGCCGCGGCCGGTGGCGGCGGCGACCCGGGCGCGGGTGCTCGCGGCGGTCGAGGAGCTCGGCTACCGGCCGAACCGGGTCGCCCAGGCGATGGCCCGGCGGCGGACCGACCTGCTCGGGATGGTCGTCCCGGACGCCCGCCAGCCCTTCTTCGCCGGGCTCGCGCACGCCGTCGAGCAGGCCGCCGCCGAGCACGGCCGGCTGCTGCTGATCGGCAACTCCGACTACGCCGACGAGCGCGAGGCGCACTACATCCGCGCCTTCCTCGGGATGCAGGTGGACGGTCTGGTCCTGGTCACCCAGGACCCGGCCACCCCCGGGCTGACCGGCTTCGACGTGGCCGACGGCACCCCGGTCGTGCTGCTGCACCACCGGGCGGAGAGCACCGGCGGCGTCGCCGTGGTCGCGGACGACCAGGGCGGCGCCCGCGAGGTGGTCCGCCACCTGCTCGGGCACGGGCACGCCGAGGTGCACTGCTTCGGCGGCACCCTCGCGCTCAGCCCGCACGACCCGGTCACCGGGCGGACGGCCGGCTGGCTCGCCGCGCTGGAGGAGGCCGGGCTGCCCACCGAGGGACGGCTCACCCCGGCGCCGTTCGACCGGGTCCGGGCGCACGCCGAGGCACTCGCCCTGCTCGCCCGTCCCGACCGGCCGTCCGCCGTGTTCTGCACGACGGACGACCAGGCGATCGGCCTGCTGCGGGCCGCCGACGACCTCGGCATCCGGGTGCCGGAGGACCTCGCGGTGGCCGGCTTCGACGACATCGCCGAGGCGGTGATCGCCGGGCCCGCGCTGACCACCGTCACCACGGCGCAGGACGAGATGGCCCGGGCGGCGGTGGAACTGGTCCTCGGCGGGCCGGAGCACCGCGCCCAGGGCGCCCGCACCTTTCCGGCCCAGCTGGTGGTCCGGCGCTCCTGCGGCTGCCCGCCGGGGACGGCACGGGGCTGAGGCCGGGGGGGCGACCCCGGACCGGCCGGGCAGCGGCGCGGGGCTGGTGTCGGGGACGGCGCGGGCGCCTCAGCCTTCGAGCAGTTCGTCCGCGAGCAGGTCCATCAGCAGGTTGTCGTGCCAGGTGCCGTCCGGCCCGCGCTCGTACTGGCGCATGGTGCCGACGGTGCGGAAGCCGACCTTGGTGTAGCAGCGGATCGCGGCGAGGTTGTCCGCGGCCGGGTCGATCACCAGCCGGTGGTAGTGGTGGTCGTGCACCAGGTACCGGGCCATCGTGCGCACGGCGTCGGTGCCCAGGCCCAGGCCGTGCACCGTCGGGTCTAGGTAGAGGTCCATCCCGGCGTGCCGGTACTCGTCGTCGTTGTTGGCGTACCACTGGATGGCGCCGACCACCTTGCCGCCGAGGTCGATCGCGAAGGTCTCGGTGCCGGGCGACTCCAGGTCGTTGGCGACCTCGTCGGCCAGGTCGTCACCGCCACGCCAGCGTTCGAACACCTCGGGCGTGCCGCGGATGGCCGCCAGCGCCGGGATGTCGTCGCCGGTGGCCGGGCGGAGCGTGACCAAGGTGCCGTGCAGAATCGTCCCCATATGGGGCATGTTGGCACGGAAACCCGGCTCCGGCGAGTGTTTTCGACCCGCCGTCCGGCCCCTTCCGGCGTGCGGCCTCGGGGCCGGGGCCGCACGCGCGCGAGGCGGGTGCCCGGGCGTCAGGCGGTGGGGCGCGCCGGGTCGCCGAGCGGGCCGAGCCAGACGGCCGTGACGGCGCTGACGTAGCGGGCGCCGCAGTGGTCGCCGGGGACGACGAGCTGCGGACCGGCGGCGTCCAGCGGGGCGCCGTCCATGCTGGTGGCGAGCAGGATCTCCTGACCGCCGAAGTCCGGATCGATCTCGGCCCAGGAGACCACCGCCCGGTGGCCGTCCGCGCCGGCCACCGAGAGCAGGAAGCGCAGCCGCTGCTTGCGGCCGGAGAAGTCGATCCGGGGCCGGGCCGCGCGCAGCACGTCCAGCAGCGCCGGGCCCTCGTAGCCGTGGCGCTGCTCGCCCGCGGTCCGGCAGTCGAAGCTGACCTCGACCCGGCGGGCGGGGAGGGCTCGCAGCTGCGCCACCGTCAGCTCGGCGGGGCGGTCGAGGTGGCCGTGCAGTCGGACGGTGGGTCTCGCCGGGGTCATGGGTGCTCCCTCCTCCCGGGCCACGGCGCCGCGGCCCGGGAGGAGGAGTACCCGAGCAGCGGCCGGAGCATTCGCAGATGCGATGGATCGGGCGGACTTCCACTCGCAGGTGCGGGCCCTGGGCCCGGGTGGCGGCTGTCGGCGGGGCCGGTCCTACGGGGTCTCGTCCTGGCGCAGCCGGGCGCTGACGGCACCGAGCCCCTCGGCGAGCACCGCGAGCTGCTCGCGGCTGAGCACGTCGATCAGCAGCTCGCGCACCAGGGCGACGTGCCCGGGCGCGGCCTGGCGCAGCGCCTCGCGGCCCTGGTCGGTGAGTTCGGCGATGACGCCGCGCACGTCGCTGGGGCAGGAGCGGCGGGCGACCAGGCCGGCCCGCTCCAGCTGGGTGACCTGGTAGGTCAGGCCGCTCTTGGAGGTGACCAGCCTGTCGGCGAGCTCGGTCATCCGCAGCGAGTCGCCGGGGGCGGCGGACAGGTGCACCAGGATCTCGTACTGCTGGTGGGAGAGTCCGGAGTCGTCCTTGAGCTGGCGTTCCAGCCGCCGGTTCAGCAGGTTGCTCGCGACGACGAAGCCCCGCCAGGCGGCCGCCTCGTCCGGGTCCAGCCAGCGGGGTTCGTTCAGTGTGGACATGGGGTGAAGCCTACTCCTGTTGTTCAAATTCGAACGAAGGTGTACCGTCGGTTCCGTAAAGGTTCAAATTTGAACTACCTGTCGGACTACCTGCCGGTCGAACGGCCCCGAGGAGGACGCCATGAGCACCGCGGCCCCTGAGCGCATGCCCGCCCTGTACCTGTCGCACGGCGCGCCGCCGCTGGCCGACGACCCGGTCTGGCCGGGCGAGCTGGCCGCCTGGTCCGCCGACCTGCCCCGGCCCAAGGCCGTCCTGATGGTCTCCGCCCACTGGGAGGAGGCCCCGCTCGCCCTCGGCGCCGTCACCACCGTCCCGCTGGTCTACGACTTCTGGGGCTTCCCCGAGCACTACTACCGGGTCCGGTACGCCGCCCCCGGCGCGCCGGACCTCGCCGAGCGCGTGCGCAAGCTGCTGCGCGCCCCCGGCACGCCCGTCCAGGACATCCCCGACCGCGGGCTCGACCACGGCGCGTACGTCCCGCTGGTGGAGATGTACCCGGACGCCGACATCCCGGTGCTCCAGGTCTCGCTGCCCACCCTCGACCCGCAGCGGCTGATGGAGATCGGCCGCAAGCTCGCCCCGCTGCGCGACGAGGGCGTGCTGATCGTCGGCAGCGGCTTCTTCACCCACAACCTGCGGGCGCTCAGCAGCGACGGCCGGATCACCTCGGTGATGGCCGAGTTCGACGACTGGGGCCGGCACGCCCTGGAGGCCCACGACCTCGACGCGCTGCTCGACTTCGAGCACAAGGCCCCGGCCGGACGCCTGGCCCACCCGCGCACCGAGCACTTCGCCCCGCTGTTCGTCACCCTCGGCGCCGGCGAGGCCGACCTGGACAGCCAGCGCAGCGTCATCGACGGATTCTGGATGGGCCTGGCCAAGCGCTCGATCCAGCTGGGGTGAACCCCTCACCTTCGAACGCCCCGCCTGCCGGACCCCTCACAGGGAGCAGCAGGTGAACCGCTCGCCGATGTGCTCGGGCTGCTCGATCTCGTCCACCAGGGCGACCGCGTAGTCCGCCACCGAGATCCGGCTCTGCCCCTCGGCATCGGTGAGCAGCTGGTCCAGGCCGGTGCGGTAGCGGCCGGTCCGCTCCCCCGGGCCGATCTCGGCGGCCGGGCTGAGCACCGTCCAGCGCAGGTCGGAGACCGTCCGGTAGTAGTCCAGCGCCGCACCGTGGGCGTGCATGATCTGGAGGAGCGGCTCCGGCAGGCCCGGGGCGTCCCAGACCCGCACGCCCGGCGCGGTCTCCAGGTTGCCCGCCCCGCCGACCGCGATCAGCCTGGGGGCCGCGCCGCCCAGCGTGCGCAGGCCTTCGACCAGGGAGCGGGCGGCGGGCTCGACCAGCGCCTGGTGGCCCGGGCCGTCGCCGCCGCCGACGGCGCTCACCAGGACGTCCCGGCCGGCCGCGACCCGGGCCACGTCCGCCGGGTCCAGCACGTCCGCGCGCTCCACGGCGGCGGCCGCGCCCCGGTAACGGTCCGGGTCCCGGACCACCGCGGTGACCTCGTGCCCGCGCGCCGCCGCCTCCCTGACGACCGCGCTGCCGATGGTGCCGCCGGCTCCGATCACGGCGATTCTGGCCATGGGTACCTGCCTGGGTGCTCGCGGGTGGGGCGGCGTCGGACCGCGGGGCGCTGGATCACAGGGCGCCGGACGCCGGACGCGCCGGACAGGACCGATTATCGGACGAACTCCCGGCGCGAGCCGGGGCACTGGGCCTATCGTGTGACGCCCCGGACGCCCCGGACGCCCCGGACACCCCGTCGAAGGAGTGGTCATGCGCAACGGCGACGCCGTACGAACCGCCCTGGACGCCGCCCTGGCCGTCCTCGCCCCGCACACCGGGAACCGCGACTGGGACGCCCCCGCCGGGCTCCTGGAGTGGAGCTGCCGCGACACCGCCGTCCACATCGCCCACGACCTGCTCGCCTACGCCGGCCAGCTCGCCGCCCGCCCCCGCGACCGCTACCTGCCGCTGGACCTCACCGTCCGGCCCGAGGCCGACCCGGCCCAGGTGCTCACCGTGGTCACCGCCGCCGGACACCTCCTCGCCACCGCCCTGGACGCCGCCCCGCCCGAGCTGCGCGCCTACCACCACGGCCCCTGCGACCCGCTCGGCTTCGCCGCGATGGGCGTCGCCGAGACCCTGCTGCACACCCACGACATCACCCGCGGCCTCGGCCTGCCCTGGCAGCCGCCCGCCGAACCGTGCCGCTTCGCGCTCGACCGGCTCTTCCCGCACGCACCGCGGGAGCCGGATGCCCACCCGGCGGAGGTCCTGCTCTGGTGCACCGGGCGCGGGGAACTGAACGGCCGCCCGCGCAAGTCCTCGTGGACCTGGCGGGCGGCCATGGGCGAGTGGCCGGACTGATCCGACCGGTCAGGCGCTCCCGGTGGCGATCCGCTCGGCCTGGCTGCGCTCGATGCAGAACTCGTTGCCCTCCGGGTCCCCGAGGGTGACCCAGCCCTTGCCGTCCGGGAGGCGGTGGTCCGCCAGCACGGTCGCCCCGAGGGCGACCAGGCGCTCCACCTCCTCGTCCCGGCTGCGGTCCTGCGGCTGGAGGTCGAGGTGGACCCGGTTCTTCGCCGCCTTGCCCTCGGGCACCCGGATGAAGAGCAGCGAGGCGCCGGCGGAGTTCACCACCGCCTCCTCGTCGCACGGGTTGTCGTCCTCGCCCAGGGTGCCGTCCAGCGCCTGCGCCCAGAAGGAGGCCAGGGCGTGCGCGTCGCCGCAATCGATCGTCACATGTCGTACCAGAGATGCCATCCGCCTACTCTGACCTGCGCGGTTCGGGTTCGTCCAGCCATTTGCGGGAGTGCCGGTGGCCGTCCAGCGGAAAGGGCGGGAAGGGCGGGAGCAGTTCCACGAACGGGTAGCCGGCCTTCTCCGCGACCCGGCAGGAGGCGGGGTTGTCCACCTGGTGCAGCAGGTCGATCCGGCGCAGGCCGCCCTCGGCGAAGGTGGCGAAGGCCCAGGCGGTGAGGGCCTCCACCGCGCGCGGGGCCACCCCCCGGCCACGGGCCGGGGCCGCCGTCCAGTACCCCACCTCGGCCGTCTCCCCGCCGGGAGTGGGGTACTTGAGAGCGACGTTGGCGACGAGCTCGGCGCCGTCCAGGACGGCGAAGCTGTACCGGGTGCCCGCCGCCCGGCCCTCCTCCTGGAGGCGCAGCCAGTGCGCGGCCTCCTCGGCGTCGCCGACCGGGGTCCGGGTGAAGCGGCGCAGGGTCGCGTCCCGGTAGGCCTCGATCAGGGCCGGCGCGTCGGCGTCCTCGAAGGGGCGCAGCAGCAGGCCGTCGGCCGTCAGGGCGGCGGTCACTTGAGGCCCTCCCAGCCCCAGCGCGGGGTCGGGCCGGGATCGCCGAGGTCGGTGCCGGCCGGGGAGCCGGAGACGTCCTCGGCGATCCGGGTGCCCCAGTCGAAGTACTCCAGCACCCGGCGGCGCAGCAGTTCGTCCCCGGGCAGCTCCGCGCGGACGGCCTCGGCCATCAGCTCCATCCAGCGCAGCCGCTGCTCCTCGGTGACGGCCAGGCCCAGGTGGGCGCGGAGCAGCGCCTGGTGGCCGCCCAGTCGGTCGGTGTAGCCGGTAGGGCCGCCGAACACCTCGGCCAGCCAGACCGCGACGTGCTCGATGTGGGTGGGGGTGAAGTCGGCGAAGACCGGCGCGAGCAGGGGGTCGGCGAGGGCGCCCCGGTAGAAGGTCCGGCTGAGCCGGCGCAGGACGTCGATGCCGCCGACGGCCTCGTAGAGCGTGCCGGGCCGTTGGTCGTTCATGGCTGTGCTCCCCGTGGGTGAACCGTACGTTGCGACCTTCCTAGCAGCCGGAGGGCCCGGTCGGCGAGGCCCCGGGCCCGCTGTTCGCGCCGGGCTCGGCGGGCGGAGGCCCGGGCTCCCCCGCCCGGGCCCGGGTGGCGGGCGGGGTGGGCCCGGGTGCGCGGTGTCCTGGCGGACCGACCCGACGGCTCCGCCGTTCCCGCTTGACCCTGACGCTGACGGCAGGGTCGGAGGGTGGGCCCATGGACGACGAGAGCGGGACGCGGAGCCGGGTCGTGGTGGTCACGGGGGCCGGGACGGGGATCGGGCGGGAGACGGCGCTGGCCTTCGCCGCCGAGGGGGCGCGGGTGCTGGCGGTGGGGCGGCGGCCGGAGCCGCTGGCCGCGACGGCCGCCGCGTACCCGGCGCTGATCGAGCCGCTGGCCGCGGACGTGACCGGGCCGGGCGCGCCGGAGGAGATCGTCCGGGCGGCACTGGAGCGGTTCGGGCGGCTGGACGTGCTGGTCAACAACGCGGCGATCGTACGGAGCGGGCAGGGGATCGGCGGCTTCGACCGCGCGGGCGTCGAGGCGCTGCTGGCGACCAACCTGGTCGCCCCGGTGCTGCTCGGCCAGGCCGCGGTGCCGGCGCTGAGCGGGAGCCGGGGCGTGGTGGTCAACGTCAGCACCGCCGTCGGGCAGCGCGGCTGGCCGAGCAACTCGGTGTACGCGGCGACCAAGGCGGCGCTGGAGACGGTCACCCGCAGCTGGGCGGTGGAGCTGGCGCCGCGCGGGATCCGGGTGGTGGCGGTGGCGCCCGGGGCGATCGACACCCCGATCGGCGACCACTCCGGGTACGGCCCCGAGCAGCGGGCGGCGATCCGGACGTGGCAGATCGAGCACACCCCGCTGGGCCGGATCGGCCGCCCCGAGGAGGTCGCCTGGGCGATCACCCGACTCGCCTCGCCGCAGGCCTCGTTCGTGACCGGCGTAGTGTTGCCGGTGGACGGCGGCGCGCTGGTGGGCTGACCGGGAGGGGACGGGTGGCGGTGCGGATCGGCGAGCTGGCGGCCCGGACCGGCAGTACCGCGCGCGCTCTGCGGCACTACGAGCAGGCCGGGTTGATCGACTCCGAGCGCGCGCCGAACGGCTACCGCGAGTACGGCGAGCCGGCGGTCGTCCGGGTGCGCAACATCCGTGCGCTGGTGGCCGCCGGGCTCACCCTGGAGGACGTCCGCCCGCTGCTGGGCTGCCTGGACGGGGACGTGCTGGCGGTCCGGCCGTCCGAACAGGTGCTGGGGATCGCCCGGCGGCGGCTGGCGGTGCTGGAGCGCCGGATCGCCGCCCAGACGGAGGCCCGGGACCGGCTGGCGGCGGCGCTGGCGGCGGCCGGGGTGGTGGCGGACGGGGTGAGCGCGGACGGGTGACACCCCCGATCGGGGGTGTGCAGGGGGCGGGTGGGGGAGGACAGTGGCCCCATGCAGATTCCACTCTCCGTGATGGACTTCCTCGACCGGGCCGAGCTGGTCTACGGCGACCGGGTCGGCATCGTCGACGAGCCCGTGCAGCCGGCCGAATCCTGGGGCGAGCTGAGCTACCGCCGGGTCGCCGAACTGGCCCGGGCCCAGGCCGCCGGGCTGGACCGGCTCGGTGTCGGGCCGGGCGAGCGGGTCGCGGTCGTCTCGCACAACTCGGCCCGGCTGCTGACCTCCTTCTTCGGGGTGAGCGGGTACGGCCGGGTGCTGGTGCCGGTGAACTTCCGGCTGAAGGCCGAGGAGGTGTCGTACATCGTCGAGCAGAGCGGCGCCTCCGTGCTGCTGGTCGACCCCGAGGTCGCCGACGCCCTGGACGGGGTGGTGGCCAAGCACAAGTTCGTGCTGGGCGCGGACAGCGACGCCGTGCTGTACGACACCGACGCCACCCCGCGGCGGTACGCGGTGGACGAGAACGACACCGCCACCATCAACTACACCAGCGGAACCACCGCCCGCCCCAAGGGCGTTCAGCTCACCCACCGCAACGTCTGGCTGAACGCGACGCTGATGGCCCTGCACTACGGGGCCGGCGACCGGGACGTCTACCTGCACACCCTGCCGATGTTCCACGCCAACGGCTGGGGCCTGCCGTTCTCGCTCACCGGCCTGGGCGCCCGGCACATCGTGCTGCGCAAGGTGGACGGCGCGGAGATCCTGCGCCGGGTCGAGCGGCACGGGGTGACCTTCCTGTCCGGCGCGCCCGCCGTGGTCCAGATGGTGCTGGACGCGGCCGCCGACTGGGACGGCCCGGTGCCCGGCCGGGACCGGGTGCGGCTGGTGGTGGCCGGCGCCCCGCCGCCGACCTCGGTGATCCAGCAGGTCGAGGAGCAGCTGGGCTGGGAGTTCATGCAGCTCTACGGCCTGACCGAGACCTCCCCGGTGGTCACGGTCAACCGCTCGCGGGCCGAGTGGGACGCACTGCCGGCCGCCGAGCGGGCCGAGAAGCTGGTGCAGGCCGGCTCCCCCGCGCTCGGCACCCGGCTGCGGGTGGACGCGTCCGGCGAGGTGCTGGTGCGCTCCAACACCGTGCTGGACGGCTACTGGCAGCAGCCGGAGGCCTCGGCCGAGGCGCTGCGGGACGGCTGGTTCCACACCGGCGACGGCGGCACCCTCACGGACGGCCTGCTGACCATCTCCGACCGCAAGAAGGACGTCATCATCAGCGGCGGGGAGAACGTCTCCTCGATCGAGGTGGAGGACTGCCTGTACGACCACCCGGCGGTCGCCGAGACGGCGGTGATCGGGGTGCCGCACGAGAAGTGGGGCGAGACGGTGAAGGCGCTGGTGGTGCTCCGGGAGGGCCACGAGGCCGTCACCGAGGCCGAGTTGATCGCGCACTGCAAGCAGCGGCTGGCCGGCTACAAGTCGCCCACCACGGTGGAGTTCCGGGACGCCCTGCCGCGCACCGCCACCGGGAAGCTGCAGAAGTTCCGGCTGCGCGAGCCGTACTGGACCGGGCGGGAGCGCCGGGTCAACTGAGGCCGCGCCGGGGGCCCGTCACCCGACGAGCCCCGACTCCCGCGCCGCGAGGGCGAGTTCGGTCCGGTTGCGGACGCCGAGCTTGTGCATCGCGGACTTGAGGTAGCCCGTCACCGTGTTGCAGGTCAGGCCCAGTCGGGCGGCGATCTCCGGGTTGGTCCGGCCGGTCGCCGCCCAGCGCAGCACCTCGTGCTCGCGCGGGGTCAACGGCGGTACGGGGGCGGCCGTCCGGGGCTTGTCGAAGGGCTTGTCGAAGGGCTTTCCACAGGACTGCTCGCAGGGCTTTCCGCCGGGCCGTTCGCGGCTCCAGGCGGCGGCCCCGGCCAGTGCCCGGGTCGCCGCCTTCGCCAGCGTGCCGACCGCGGAGATCCGCACGTCCCCGAACGGGACGACGGCGCGCAGCGAGGCGTACACCACGCCGTGCACGGTGTCGCCGTCCATCAGCGGGACGGTGAGCATCGCGTACAGGTCCTCGGCGGCCACGGCCGCGTCGTAGTGGTGCGAAATGGTCGTCGCCGCGCGGTAGTCGGGCACCCAGCTGGGCGCGCGTTCGGCGAGCGCCCGGCCGCCGAGGCCGAGTCCGGCCGGGACGGGAACGTCGTGCAGCAGGTCGGCCCGGGTGCCGGCCCAGTGCCGCAGCACCATGCCCTCACTGCCGGGACGGCTGCCGGGCAGCGGCTCGGGCACGCCGACCAGGCCGACGTCGGCGCCGCACTCGGCCACCACCCGGCGGGCGAGGTCGCCGAGCACGGCGTCCCGCACCAGCTCGGCGGCGCGCGCGGCGAGTTCGGGGTCCTCGGGTCGCGCGGCGTCGGCGACGGGGTGCGCAGGATGGGGGTCCGCAGCCCTGGTCATCGCGGAATTGTCACACGCGGTGCGGCCGGTGGCGAGAGTCCTGACGTGCGTGTTTCGTGGAGTGGCGGACGCCGCCGCCGGGCCGGGCGTAGTGTGCGGCCGTAGGCTACCGGCGGGTAGCAACTGCCGTGACCGGAAAGGGAGCCGATGACCGAGCCGAACGCGCCGGGCGACGTGCTGGGCGGCCTGCTGGCGGACCTGCGGGCCGAGAGCGCGGTGCTGGACGACCTGGTCGCCGGGCTGCCGGCCGAGGAGTGGGCCCGCCCGACCCCCGCCGAGGGCTGGACGGTGGCGCACCAGATCGCCCACCTGGCCTGGACCGACGACTGGACGGCCCTGGCCGCGCGCGACCCGGAGGGCTTCGGCGCGTCGCTCGGCGGGCACTTCACCGAGCTGCTGGCGGCCGGCGCCGACCCGGTCGAGGACGGCGCCCGCGCCGGACTGTCCGCCGGGCCCGCGGCGCTCCTCGCCCGCTGGCGGGCCGGGCGGGCGGAGGTGCTGGCCGCGCTCGGCGCCGCTCCGGCCGACGTCCGGCTGCCCTGGTTCGGCCCGCCGATGAAGCCCGCCTCGATGGCGACCGCCCGGCTGATGGAGACCTGGGCGCACGGCCAGGACGTCGCGGACGCGCTCGGCGCCACCCGCGAGCCCACCGACCGGCTGCGGCACATCGCCCACCTGGGGCTGCGCACCCTGGGCTTCGCCTTCACCCTGCACGGACTGCCCGTGCCCGAGCGCCCGGTCCGGCTCGACCTGACCGCGCCCGACGGCGGGTCCTGGTCCATCGGCCCGGTCGGGGCGCGGGACGTGGTGGCCGGCCCCGCCCTGGACTTCTGCCTGCTGGTGACCCAGCGCCGGCACCGGGACGACCTCGCCCTCACCGCCACCGGGCCCGTCGCCACCGCCTGGCTCCCGATCGCCCAGGTCTTCGCCGGGGCGCCGGGCAAGGGACGGCAGCCCGGGGCGTAGGGCGGCGCACCAGGCAAGGGGGGGCGGCCCGGGGCGCGGGCGGACCGCCGGGGTTGGTTGAATGGCGCCCATGGACGACCTGCTCAACCGACTGCCCGCCATCCCCGACCTGCGCGACCGCTGCCGCGCCCTCGCCACGCTCGACGCGATCCTCAGCCCCGACGACTGGGAGGCGCGGTACCACTCCTTCGACGCCTCCTGGGACGAGGGCGAGGAGTTGGCCTCGATGCGCGACGGCGAGGGCGACGACTGGTGCCTGGTCTTCTCCCCCGTCGGCGCCTACGGGCGCGGCTTCGACCACGAGGCGCCCAACGCCCCGGAGCTGCTCGCGGCCGTGCCCGAGGAGTTCCGCCGCTTCGCCGAGGAGCCCGCCTTCGGGGACGAGGACGGGCCGACGGTCACCCGCTGCTTCTGGCGCGCCCACGAGGACGGCGCCTGGCGGGGCGCGGCCGCCGAGCGGGGCGCGGAGGGCCTCTTCGACCTGCCGCTGGACGGCTCGGCCGCCGGGTACCGGGCCTGGGCCACGGAGTACTTCGAGCCGGAGCACGAGCTGGACCTCGCCGCGATCGAGCACGTCCTGGCGCTGCGCCCGCTCACCCCGGCCGTGCTGGCGGCGCTCAACCCGGACATCGACGAGGAGGAGCTCGCCGTCGACCTCGCGGAGATCGGCTACCCCGCCGCCTGACGTATCGTCACATCTGTTGGGCAGTACGGGTACACCACTCCTTCCGGCGATGGGCCGGAGCCTTCCGGGGTGGTGGAATGCCCGCATGATCCGTACACGTGCCATGCGCACCGCACTGTCCTTCACCGCCGCCCTGCTCGCCGTCGGCGGCCTGGCCGCCGCCCCCGCCCAGGCCGCCGTCGCGGCGCCCGCCCCCGTGGTCGCCGGGGCCCAGGTCCGGGCGGCCACCCCGGCCGCCCAGCAGGTGCTCACCTTCCTGGCGGCGTACCGCGACGCCGTGGAGGGCGGGGGCGGCACCGAGAGCCCGCGGCAGGTCCGCGAGCAGTACCTCTCCCCGTACCTGAACTACCGGCTGGACCAGTGGGCGATGCGGAACGACGCCGATCCGGTGTTCCGCGCGCAGAACGTCCCGGCGAGCTGGTCGGCCCAGCAGGTCAAGGAGGAGGAGGGCTACGCCTCCGTCCGGCTGACCGAGTTCTGGAGCGGCGGGGGCAGCCAGGACGTCTGGTACACCGTCCGCCTCACCGACCTGCGGATCTTCGACCTCGGCGACCAGCCCGCCTTCTAGCCGCACCCCGACGCTTCAACGCGCGCCGCCTCACAGGCACACGCCGGCCCGCCCCGCTCAGAGGCCGATCCGGAGCGGGGTGAGCCGGGTGGCGACCAGGTTGGTCGCGCCCCGGTCGCGCTCGACGCGGCCGTGCACCAGCAGCCCGGCCCGGTCCAGGGCGGTGCGGCGCTGGGACTCCCAGACCGGACGGTTGCAGATCACGTTGATCAGCCCGGTCTCGTCCTCCAGACTGAGGAAGAGCACCCCGCCGGCCGTCGGCGGCCGCTGCCGGTGGGTGACCAGGCCGCCGACCACCACCTCCGTTCCCGGTGGCACATCCGGGAGTTGGGCGGCGCTGAGCGCGCCGCCGTGCTCCAGCCTGGCGCGCAGGTGCTGGAGCGGGTGGCTGGTGGCGGAGGTGCCGGTGGCCCACAGGTCGGCGATGGTCTCCTCGACCGGGCTCATGCCGGGCAGCTCCGGCGCCTCGGTCCCGGGGGTGGTGCCGGGGATCAGGCCGTCCGAGATCCCGGCGAACGCCCCTGCGGCCCACAGTGCCTGACGTCTCGTCAGTTCGAAGCAGTCGAATGCCCCCGCCGTCGCCAGTGCCTCCAGGGCGGGCCCGGGCAGGCCGGTGCGGCGGGCGAAGTCCTCCAGGTCGGCGTACGGCTGCCCGGCCACGATCGCCTCGGCCTGCGGGGTGCCGATGCCGCGCACCGTCTCCAGGCCGAGCCGGATCGCCGGCTGCGGGCGTCCGGCGGTCAGCGGCGGTTTCGGGGTCGGCCCCCGGTACGGCTCCAGGGTCGGCCGCGCCCCACTGGCGTTGACGTCCACCCCGCGCACCCGCACGCCGTGCCGCCGGACGTCCGCGACCAGGCTGAGCGGCGAGTAGAAGCCCATCGGCTGGTTGGCCAGCAGGGCGCAGGTGAAGGCCGCCGGGAAGTGGTGCTTCAACCAGGCGCTGGCGTACACCAGGTAGGCGAAGCTGATCGCGTGGCTCTCCGGGAAGCCGTAGTTGGAGAAGGCCTCGATCTTGCCGTAGACGTCCTCCGCCACCTCGGCCGGGATGCCGCGCTCGGCCATCCCGGTGAGCAGCCGCTCGCGCAGCCGGGCGACCCGCTCGTGCGAGCGCTTGGCGCCCATCGCCTGGCGCAGCCGGTCGGCCTCTTCCGGGGTGAACCCGGCGCAGTCGATGGCGAGTTGCATCATCTGCTCCTGGAACAGCGGCACCCCGAGGGTCTTGCCGAGGGCGTTCTCCATCAGCGGGTGCGGGCAGCCGGGCGGTTCCGCCCCGGCGCGGCGGCGCAGGTACGGGTGGACGGAGCCGCCCTGGATCGGGCCGGGGCGGATCAGCGCCACCTCGACCACCAGGTCGTAGAAGTGGTCCGGCTTGAGCCGGGGCAGGGTCGCCATCTGGGCCCGGGACTCGACCTGGAACACCCCGACGGTGTCCGCCCGGCGCAGCATCGCGTACACGCCCTTGTCGTCGTCCGGGATGGTGGCCAGGTCGTAGCGCAGGCCGTGGTGCTCCGCGACCAGGTCGCAGGCGTCGTGCAGGGCGGCGAGCATGCCCAGGCCGAGCAGGTCGATCTTCACCAGCCCGGCGCCGGCGGTGGACTCCTTGTCCCACTGGAGCACGGAGCGCCCGGGCATCCGGGCCCACTCGGTGGGGCAGATCTCGCCGATCGGCTCCTTGGTGAGCACCATGCCGCCCGAGTGGATGCCCAGGTGGCGGGGCAGGCCGTGGAGCTGGGCGGCGAGTCGGAGCACGTCGGCGGGGATGACCGCGTCCGCGCCGGGGGCGGAGCGGAAGTCGGTCTGCCGGCTGAACGCGTCCACCTGCCCCTGCGGGTAGCCGAGCACCCGGGCGGCGTCGCGGATCGCCAGCCGGGGCCGGTAGGTGATCACGTTGGCGACCTGGGCGGCGTGCTCGCGCCCGTAGCGGCGGTAGACGTACTGGATGACCTCCTCGCGGCGGCGGTTCTCGATGTCCAGGTCGATGTCGGGCGGCCCGTCCCGGGCGGTGGAGAGGAAGCGTTCGAACAGCAGCTTGTAGTGGACCGGGTCGACGGCGGTGATCCCGAGGGCGTAGCAGACCGCCGAGTTGGCGGCCGAGCCGCGGCCCTGGCACCAGATGTCCCGGCTCCGGCAGAAGTCCACGATGTCGTGCACGATCAGGAAGTAGCCGGCCAGGTCGAGGTCCTCGATCACGTCCAGCTCCTTGGCGAGCTGACGGCGGGCGGCCGCGTTGCCGGAGCCGAAGCGGGCCGGGCCGCCGGCCGCGACCAGGGCGCGCAGGTGGCCGATCTCGGTCCCGCCCGCGGGGACGGGGAAGCCGGGCAGCTCCGGGTCCAGCCGGGCGAAGTCGAAGGCGCAGGCCCGGCCGAGTTCGACGGTGGCCCGCTGCACCCCGGGGAAGCGGGCCAGCCGGCCGGCCATCTCGCGGCCCGAACGCAGGTGCGCGGTGCCGGCCGCGCTGGTCCAGCCGACCGCGTCCTGGAGGGTGCGGCGCTCGTGCAGGGCGGCGAGGCTCTGCGCGAGGCGGCCCTGGGCGGGGCCGGCGTGGTGGGCGTTGGTGGAGGCGACGACGGGGAGCCGCGCCTTCGCCGCGAGGGCGGCGAGGGCGTCGTTGCGCCGGTCGTCGCCGGGCAGCCACTGGTCGATCAGCTCGACGTGGACGTTCTCCGGGCCGAACGCCTCGGCGAGGGTGCGGAGCCTGCGCTCGGCCTCGCCCTGGTCCGGGCCGTGCCTCCCGGCGAGCGCGGCGGGGACCCGGCCGAGGCGGCAGCCGGTGAGCACCGCCCAGTGGCCGTCGTGCGCACCGGCGAGCGCCCCGAGGTCGTACACCGGGTTGCCCTTGGCGCCGCCGGCCAGCTGGGCGGCGGCGATCGCGGCGGAGAGGCGCCGGTAGCCGGCCGGGTCGCGGGCGAGGACCAGGAGGTGCTCCTCCGTCCCGCCGTCGCGGCCCGTCCCGCCGTCGCGGATCGTCAGCTCGGCGCCGAACACGGTGGCCAGGCCCGTGCCCCGGGCCGCCTCGGCGAGCCGGACGGCGGCGTACAGGCCGTCGTGGTCGGTGATCGCGAGGGTCTCCACGCCGAGCCGGACCGCCTCGGCGACCAGGTCCTCCGGGTCGCTGGCGCCGTCCAGGAAGCTGAAGGCGGAGTGGACGTGCAGTTCGGCCCAGGGGGTGGCGGGCTGCTCCGGTGCGGCGGGCTTCTCCGGTGCGGCGCGTTCGGGAGCCGGGGCGGGGCGGCGCAGCGGGACGACCGTACGGTCCGGCGCCGCGCCGGTCAGCCGGCGGTGCAGCTCGCTCCAGGGGAGCGTGGGGTGGCTGGTGAAGCCCATCGGGGGTTGCCTTCGTCGTTCTCGTGCTCGTCCTGCTCCCCCCTGCTCGCCTACTCGGCCTTCTCGGTCTTCTCGGCCTGCTCCCTTCGGCCCTGCCCTTGCGGGCCTGCTCCGTTCGGGTGCCGGGGCCGCTAGTCGTAGCCGGCCTCCAGGTACCAGGCACCCCCCTCCACGGTGAGCAGCAGCGCCCGGCCGCCCTCCACCACGACCTGGAACCGTGCCCGGCGCCGGGCCAGCGACTGGTCCCACCAGTACTCGACCGCCGGCCAGGGCCCGGTCCAACCGTCCACCCGCTCCTCCCGGCCCCGGACCACGACCAGGGCCGGCCGGGCCGACACCCCCGCCCGGCCATCCACCGTGACCGGCCGCCCGGCCCCGTCCAGCACCCGCACCGGCGCCGGCTCCCGCAGCACCACGGCGGGCCACACCTCCGGCAGCCGCCCCGGCCACGGCGCGTCGGCCGGCACCGCCGCCTCGTACGGCTCGCCCCACGGCACCTTCACCGCCTGCTCGCCCGGGCCGCGCCCGCCGGCCGGCTCGATCCGGCGCAGCCCGGCGTGGCCGAGCACCGCCTGCACCCGGGCGACCGCCCGCTCCACCCGGTCGTCCGCGACGGCCTGGCCCCACAGCGCGAGCTGGCGGCCCTGGTCCGGGGAGAGGCCGTCGGGGGCGAGCCGGAGCAGGGTGAAGCCGGTGTCCTCCCTGCCCTCCCCGTTACCGTCGCCGTCGCCGTCGCCTGTGCCGGTGAAGGTGCCGGTGAAGGTGCCCGCGCCCTGCCAGGCCTGGAGCTGCCAGCGGACCCGCTCGGCCAGCGCCGTCGCGGACAGCCGGCCCTCGTGCCGCCACAGCCGGGAGGCCGTCCGGCCGTCCGCGCAGGCCACCTCGACGGCCACCCGGCGGCAGGTCAGCCCGGCCCCGGCCAGCCGCTGGTGCAGCTGCTCGGCCAGCGCGCGGGCGACGAACACCAGCGGTTCGGCCGACGGCTCCGGCGGGTCGAAGCGCTGCTCGACGGCGAGGTCCGGCTCCTCGTCGCGGGGCACCAGCGGACGCGGCTGCAAGCCGCGGGCCAGCCGGTGCGCGACCGTCCCGGACGGGCCGAAGCGGTCCGCGACCGACTCGGCCGGCAGCGCGGCGAAGGCCCCGACGGTGGGCAGGCCGAGCCGCCCGAGCAGTTCGGCCAGCGCCTCGTCGCCCAGCGCGCTCACCGGGTACGGGGCGAGGAACTCCGCCGTCCGTCCGGCCGGGACCAGCACCCCGGCCCGGGCGGCGAGCACGGCGGCGAACAGGCCGTCGGCGACACCGACCCGGGCCCGGGGGGCGGTGGTGGCCGATGGAGGGGCGGTGGCGGCCGGTGGAGGGGTGGTGGGCTGCCGCTCTTCGACGGCCGGCGCGCCCGGAACGGCGTCCGGGACGAGCGGCTGCCCGAGGGCGTCCGCCACCGCCCTGCCGACCTTGGCGGCCAGTGCCTCCTCGCCGCCGAAGTAGCGGCCCGGGCCCTTCACCGGGATCGCGCACAGGCCCGGGCGGATCACCTCCACCCGGGGCGTGAACGCCTCCACCGCCGCGACCACCGGCTCGAAACGGCGGGTCTCCGCCTCCGGGTCGCGGTCGCGCAACTCCAGCTCCGGGCAGAGCCGTTGGGCCAGCTTGAGCCGCTGCCCCTGCCGCACCCCGGCCGCCCGGGCGCCCTCCGAGCAGGCGAGGATCCGCCCGCCCTCGGTCACCGCGACCGGGTCGTCGCCGGTGACGGCCACCACCGGCCAGTCCGGGCACCAGACCACCAGCACCCGGGGGGTCCTGTCGTCCGCCGTCCCGGATGCCATCGCTGTCTCGGCCGTCACCTCAGACCACCGCCGCCACGCGGGGTGCCATCGGCTCCGCCGCCGGTATCACCGTGGGTTCCGCCACCGGCTGCGGCTGCTCCTGGAGCGGACGCACCGCGCCGTACTCGTCCGGCAGCCAGAGCCGGGCCGTCCGGCCGCGCACCGCCGAGCCGCGGCCCTCGGCCACCACCTCCACCTGTCGGCCGACGAGTTGTCCGTGGCCGTCGCCCAGTCCGAACCAGCGCCCGGAGCGCACCGCCAGCCGCAGTGCCGCGCCCGGCCACGGTCCGGCGACCAGCAGCACGCAGCCGCTGCGCCGCAGCACCGCCGCCAGCCGGGCGGCCAGCTTCGGCGGCACCGGCCCGTCCGGGCGCAGCATGATCAGCTCGACCGCGCCGGCCAGCACCGAGACCACCTCGGCCCAGTGCGGCCCCGGGTCGTCCGCGACCAGCAGCCGGCGCAGGTCCAGCCCGTACCCCTCGGCGGCGGCCAGCCCCAGGTCCGGCAGTCCGACCGCCGCGGCCCAGCCGCCCCCGGTCTCCTTCACCCCGGCGGCGAGCGCCAGCAGCAGCCCGGTGTCCCCGCCCGCCACCGACACCGCCGTCCCCCGGCGCAGCCCGGCCTCGGGCAGCACCTCCCGGAGGGCGGACGGCACCGGCAGCAGCCCCCGCCCCGCCCTCTGCTCCCTGCCCTCCCTCTGTTGCTCCCGTTTTCCCGGCACGGCAGCCGGGGACGCCACCGGGCGGAGCACGGGGCGTGCGGTCTGCTCGGCGGTTGATTCGAAAAAAGGTTCGAAAACGGGCACACCCCCAGGATCGAACATTCGTTCGCAAAGATTCAAGTCCGATCCGTCCACCCCACCCGTCACTCTCCGCTGTCCCGCCTCGGCGGGGCCGCGCGGATCGCGGCGCGGGGCTGCGCACCTCGGCGCGGCCGCCGGAGGCTCCGGCACCGGACGGGCGACACCGTTCGTCCGACCGGACTACCGACAAACCTTCTTTCCTTGACAAATTTTTTTGTCGGATGGATGCTGGAACGGTGCTGGAAGTCGCCGTGATCGAAGAACCCGCCGCGGCCGAGGCCTCGCTGGACCCCCTGCGGTCACGCCTCCTCGCCGCCCTGACCGAGCCCGCCTCGGCCGCCATGCTGGCCGCCCGGCTGGGCCTGCCCCGGCAGAAGGTCAACTACCACCTGAAGGAACTGGAGCGGCACGGCCTCGTCGAACTCGACGAGGAACGCCGCAAGGGCAACGTCACCGAACGGGTGTACCGCGCCACCGCGGCCTCCTACGTGATCTCCCCCAGCGTCCTGGCCGCCGTGAGCCCGGACCCCGCCCGCTCCCCCGACCAGCTCTCCGCCCGCTGGCTGCTGGCGCTCGGCTCCCGGCTGGTGCAGGAGGTCGGGGCCCTGCTGACCGGAGCCTCCCGGGCCCGGCGCCGGGTCGCCAGCTTCGGCATCGACGCGCAGGTGCGGTTCGCCTCCGCCGCCGACCGGGCCGCCTTCGCCGAGGAACTGGCCCAGTCCGTGGCCACCCTCGTCAGCCGCTACCACGACGAGTCCGCCCCCGGGGGCCGCAGCCACCGGGTGATCGTCGGACTCCACCAGATCCCCGCCGCCCAGCCCGGCCCCGGGGCGGAGCAGGACGGGACCGGGGCGGAGCAGGACATGACCGGCACGGAACAGGACGGGACCGGCACGGAACAGGCCGTCACCCGGGCGGACCAGGAGGACCCACGATGACCCACCCGTTCGAGATCGAGCTGGAGACCTCCCTGCCGGCGAGCCCGGAACAGGTCTGGGAGGCGATCGCCACCGGACCGGGGATCGACTCCTGGTTCATGGGCCGCAACGAGCTGGACCCGCGCGAGGGCGGCACCGCCGTCATGGAGACCGGGGGCCACCGCGCGGAGGCGGTCGTCACCGCCTACGAGCCCGGCAAGCGCCTGGCCACCCGTACGGCCACCGGCGAGGACGGCCGGTTCATGGCCTTCGAGTACCTGATCGAGGGCCGGGACGGCGGCGCCACCGTGCTCCGCGTCGTCCACAGTGGCCTGCTCGGTGACGACTGGCAGGACGAGTACGACGCGCTGCGCCGCGGCTGGCCCTTCCACCTCCACACGCTCCGCGAGTACCTCACCCACTTCCCCGGCCGTACCGCCGTCCCCGTCTTCGCCGCCGCACCGTCGGGCGGCCGGACGGAACCGGAGGTCCGGGCCCTCCTCGCCCGCGCCCTGTCGCTGCCGCTCCCGGTCGCCGCGGGCACCCGGGTCCACGGCGAACCGGCGGGCCTGCCGCCGCTGGACGGCGAGGTGGTCTGGGCGGACGACGAGCGCTTCGAGGTCCGCACCGCCGACGGGCTCTACACCTTCCACCACGGCTCCGGCCTGGTGCTGATGTTCCACCACCTCTTCGGCCCGACTCCGGGCGGGGCCGGGGGCGAAGCCGGGACCGGGACCGGGGCCGAGGCCGAGGCCGAGGCCGCCTGGCAGCGGTGGCTGACCGGCGCCCTCACCTGACCTTTCGGGCCTTCGGGCCATCGGACCTTCAGACCTTCAGATCTCCTTGAGACCTCCTTCAGACCCGACAGAAGCAGAACCGCACGAGAACCGAGGTACCACCCATGCGCACCCTGATCAGCACCGCCTTCATCTCGCTCGACGGCGTCGTCGAGGGCCCCGGCGGCGAACCCGGCTACCGCAACTCCGGCTGGACCTTCAAGGACATCGAGTTCCTCCCCGAGGCGTTCGAGATCAAGGGGCGGGAGCAGGAGGAGGCCACCGCGATGCTGCTCGGCCGGGCCAGCTACCAGGCGTTCAGCCCGGTGTGGCCGGACATGGCGGAGTTCGCCCACTACAAGACGCTGCCGAAGTACGTCGTCTCCACCACCCTCGCCGAGGCCGACCTGGTGTCGAACTGGGGCGAGACCAGCATCCTGCGCTCGCTCGACGAGGTCGCCGCACTGAAGGAGACCGAGGGCGGCCCGATCATCGTCCACGGCAGCGCCACCCTGAACCACGCCCTCTCGGACGCCGGCCTGATCGACCGCTACCACCTGCTCGTCTTCCCGCTGCTGCTCGGCGCCGGCAAGCGCCTGTTCAGCACGACGGACAAGGACGCCCAGAAGCTGAAGCTGGTCGAGTACGGGGCCTACGGGAACGGCATCCAGAAGCAGGTCCTCGACGTGGTCCGCTGACCGCTCTCCACTCCTCCTCTCCGTCCTCCCCGTGGGAGCGTTGACGGCCCTGGACCTTCAACGCTCTTCCGTGGTGCGCCAGATGAACACCTCACTGCTCGGCTGCCGCTCCGAGAAGAGCCCCGACGGCGAGGTCCGGGCGAGGAGGCGGAGGAGGTCCGCCTCGAAGGCCGGACGGCGCTCGGCGAAGAGGTGCGGGGCCGAGGAGGAGAGCGCGAAGACGCCCGCGACCGCGTCGTCGGCCGTGCGCTCCAGCGGTCGTCCGCCCGGGACGACGATCCGCTGCGGGCCGGCGAAGCCCGCCCGGGCGAGGACGGCGGCCTCGTCGCCCGGCGTGCCGTGCGGCAGCAGCCCCTGCCCGGCGCGGCGGACCGGGCCGAGGTAGCGCCGGACCAGCCCGTCGATCGCGGCGTACGGGACCGGCGGGTGCGGCAGCCCCTCGGTGGGACGCGGTTCGCCCTTCAGGTCCGAGACGTGCGCCAGGGCGCCGCCGGGCCGCAGCATGCGCCGTACGGTCGCCGCCACCAGGTCGCGGTCCATCCAGTGGAAGGACTGGCCGAAGACCGCCAGTGTGAAGGTGCCGAGGCCCGGCGGCAGTTCCTCGGCCCGGGCCCGCACCCAGGTGGCCTTGGGCTCCTCGGCGCCCACGCGGCGCGCCTCGGCGATCATCCCGGCGTCCGGATCCACCCCGACGACCTCGTCGAACAGGTGGGCCAGCCCCAGCGCCAGCGCGCCCGGCCCGCACCCCACGTCGAGCAGCCGCCCCCGCCCGTCGAGCCCCAGCGCCCCGGCCAGCGCCTCCGCCAGTCCGGGGGCGTACGGGAGCCTGCCCCGGGTGTAGTGGGCGGCCGTTCCGGCGAACAGCGTCTCGTCCCAGGACCAGGCGTCGCCGGTCATGGCTGCTCCTCACAGGTCTGTTTCGGGTGAACAGGCTTGATCGTGGCACGGGTTGACGCCTGGTCGGGGCGGGTGGGACCGGAAATCAATGGACAGGCATCATGCGATCAACAGACTGATCCCATGACCGCTGCAGATGACAAGAACGACCTCCGGATCTACATCCAGGACGCCCGCGACGCCCTGCTCTGGAAGCTCGAAGGCCTCTCCGAGTACGACCTGCGCCGCCCGCTCACCCCCACCGGAACCAACCTGCTGGGCCTGGTCAAGCACGTCACCGGCGCCGAGGCGCTGTACTTCGGCGACACCTTCGGCCGCCCCTTCCCCGAGCCGGCCCCGGTGTGGATCACCGGCCAGACCGAGCCGAACGGCGACCTGTGGGCGCGGGCCGACGAGAGCACCGACGAGGTCATCGGGCGCTACCGGCGGGTCTGGGCGCACTCCGACGCCACCATCGAGGCCCTGCCGCTGGACGCCGTCGGCAAGGTGCCGTTCGGCGCCCGCCACGAGCAGACCCTGCACCGGGTGCTCGTCCACATGATCGCCGAGACCCACCGCCACGTCGGCCACGCCGACCTGGTCCGCGAACTCGTCGACGGCGCCACCGGCCAGCGCTCCGACGGCGCCAACACCGCCCCCGGCGACACCGACTGGTGGCGGGCCCACCACGACCGCGTGGAGCGGGCGGCCCGGGAGGCCGGCGGCCTCGCCTGAGCCGGAGAGCGCCGGGAGGGCGGCGGCCTCGCCTGAGCCGGAGAGCGCCGGGAGGACGGAGGAGCGGCCGGGGATCTCAGCCTCCGTGCCGGGCGGGCGCGCCGACGTGCCGCACGACGGCCGCCGCCCGGTCGGCGAGCGGCCCCGGGGCGATCGGGACGCACACGTACCCGAACCCGGCATAGGCCTCCCGGTGGATCCGCTCGAACCGCAGCGACTCCTCGTACGAGATGCGCCGCGCCTCGGTCGGGGTGACGAAGCCCGGGCTCTCCACGAAGAACACCTCGCGTTCGTACACCTCCTCCGCCCGGATGCGATTCAACTCCCGGGCGAGGAAAGGGGTCACGGGATGACCGAGGTACACCGCCAGGGCGTACGTGCACACCGGCGAGCGGTCGAAGAACCGCACCTCCCCCGGCCCGCCGACGGCCCCCTCCTGCCGCTGCCGCTGCAGGGAGACCACCGCGTCCACGAACGACGGGTCCGTCCACGGCTCCGGCACGCCCTGGGCCTGCCGCAGCGCGATGACGTCCGTGGCGGCCTCCTCGACCACCGGGTAGCCCGCGCACTCCAACCACCGCAGGACCGCCGTCTTCCCGGCCCCCGGGGTGCCGGTCAGCAGATAGCGCTTCATCCCCGCACTCTACGGGCCCGGGGTGGCGGGTGCGGGGCGCCGTAGGGTGTCGGACATCGGGGGCAGGGGCAGGGCACATGGGCACATGGGGGCATCCGGCGTGACGGACGAGGGACAGGGCGTGAGGACGGCCGTCCAATGCCCGGACTGCGGGGGCACCGCCGTCCGCAGCGTCGGCCAGTTCCTGCTACGCGGGCGGGAGTTGCGGTGGGACGCCGAGCGGTTCTGCCCCCAGTGCGTAGCCGTCTGCTGCGACTGGGGCCAGGAGGCCGCACCCCGGGACATCCGCGAGGCGCTGCTGACCACCCACGGACCGGCCCGGCTCCGGCTCTCCGCACCGCTCACCGACCCGGCGGCCACCCTGGCCGCGCTGCGGGTGCTCCGCGAGGGCTCGGGGCTCCCACTCCGGCAGACCCGGGAACTCCTCGACGAGCTGCGGGACTTCGGCCTGAGCGGGACGACCGTCGAGATGGCGTACTGGCGGGTGCGGCTGGCCGGACGGGGAGTCGCGGCTGAGACGGCGGACGGCTTCGGACGGGCATACCGGTACGTGGGACCGCCGGAACTGCGGCCGGGGGACGACGGCGGGACGGGCACCGGACACGGCCAACCGGTACGGACAGCAGGCGAGTTCGCCGCCTGGGCGGAGGATCGGGCGGAGCGGACGGCGGCGGAGCTCGCGGAGCCGTTCACCTTCATGGTCGGCCTCGGCGGCACACTGCGGCTCGCTCCGCGCCGTAGCGAGCATGTGGCCTGCGCGGGTGGGGAGTTGGTGCTGAGCGCCGGGGAGATCGGGTTCCGGCGTTCGCGGGACGGCTGGGAGGTCGAGACGGTCGGCAACCACTCCACCGGCTACTGCCCCGACACCACCTCCTGGCCCGCCGTCGCCGCCGCCCTCACCCTCGTCGGACTCCCGCACCCCGGCGCCTTCACCCACGCCGCGGTCTTCCGCCGCTGCCCGCGGTGCGGCAACTGCAACCTCGTCCGAGAGGAGCACTACGCCTGCGCCTTCTGCGACGCGGACCTGCCCGAGCACTGGAACGTCGACGAGGTCGCGCTGCCGTGACCCGCGCGGGCCACCGCACCCCACCGCCCCCACCCACAGCGCACCTCAGCACTGTCAGGCCGGACCGCTAGGGTCTGTGGGTCACGGGGCAGGCCGGGAAAGGGTGGGGGCACGTGAGGTGTGAGCGGGTGGCGGAGCTGCCGGGTGGGGTGGTGCACGCGGGGAGCCGGGAGTTCCTGGTGCGGGAGGGGCTGCCTGCGGCCGGGGCGTTCCTGGACTTCGAGGCGCTCCGGGGCGGGGAGCTGACGGCGCTCCCGGCGGAGGCGGAGCGGCTGTTCGTCCTCGGGGAGACGGAGTACTGCACGCCGTTCGCCGCCGGCGGCAGCCTGGTGCTGCTGGACGGGGTGACCGGTGAGGTGTTCCTGGACAACGGCGGCCCGCGCCGCGACCTGCTGGCCTCCGACCTGACCGCCCTGGCGGGCCTGGTGCGCGAGGTCGACGCGGTGGCCGAGGCGGCGCTGCGCCCTGAGGCGCTGGACGGGCGGCGCGGGCCGGCCGTCCTGGCCGAGGTGCTGGCGGGGGCCGAACGGCGGATGCGGGAGATCGATCCCGGCCTGTTCGGCGACGGCTCCGCACCGCCCCCGCACTGGGGCACCGCGCTGCTGGTGCGGGCGCTGGGCTGGGGCGCCCTGCCGGGCGGTCCGGACGGGCCCGCGTACGCGATAGCCCCGGAGCTGGTGGCGGAGCTGGCCGCGCTGACGGACGAGGACGGCGGCCCCGGCCGGGTGCACCGCTTCCGGCCCGCCGAGCTGCCCGCCGCCCTGGTCCACGAGCCGACCCGGCGGCTGCTGACCGAGGTCGGCCTGCCACTGGGCGGGGCGATGTTCGGGGTGTGCGAGGAACCGCTGGTCACCATGGGCGAGGCCTACCCCGAGTACTTCGACGGCGAGGAGGAACGCCCGTACCAGCGGGACTTCCTCGCCCTCGGGGACTGGCCGACCGACCTCACGATCGCCCTGGACGGCGCCACCGGCCGGCTGGAGCTGCCGGACTGGTACGACGACGGCCACCCCGAGGCCTACCTCAACCGCGACCTGTCCGCCCTGCTCTACGCCCTCTGGACGTACGAGCGGCTGCGCGCCGAATGGGACCGCTGGGACTACGGCCGGGCCCGGGAGACATGGTCGGTGTTCGATCCGCAGGCGCTGCTGAGCGCGGTGGTGGACCGGCTGGTGGAGGCCGTCGACCCGGAGGCGTTCGCCTCGCCCGGCTGCTCCTGGCGGCTGCTCGCCGAGGACGGCCACATGGGCGGCCTGCTCGGCTGAGCACCCAGGAGCCGTTGCCGCCGGTGGGCGACAAGCCCGGTCGGCCGCCGCCGTGGACGGCGGCAACGGCCAGGAACGGACGTGTCACCTCCACGCGTTGGACCGACATGGTGATGATGGCGGGTCTGCTCCTCATGGCAGTACTGGTGATCGTGCCCTTCACACTGGCCTCGATCCGGCATCTCGTGGTGCGATCGGGCAGCCCGCGATGGTTGTGCCGCCGTCTGACTACTCGGACGCGAACGAGCGGACTCGGCCTTGGCGCCACCGCGACCGAGGAGTTGCACGCCTTCTTCAATGCCAACAAGCGCGTGCAGATCGAGCAGCGGCGGACTCAACTGGTCCTACGGGACGACGACCACGCCGGCGCCCCGCCTCGCCTGGGTGTCGACTTGGGCGCCGGCACCGCAGTCGTCCGACAGCAGCGGTAGTTCACCCTCCTTCTCCTTGCGCCCGACGCTTGCTGGAGCCTGCCGAACTCGCGGACGAGCCCTGGGCAGCGGCCTGGGGAGCTGTTCCTGGACGATGACGCGCTCGCCCTCGCCGTTGGGTTCCTCGAAGGCGGCGAAGTGGCGTTCCAGGAGGTCATCGGAGACGGTGATGCTGTTCACCGCAGGCCCAACACCGAACTCGTGCTCACCCGACGGGCCACCTGCCGGTCACCCGGTGGCCGATCCGCCGGGCCGGTACGCCCCGAACCCAGTCGCTCCCAAGGCCGTGAGCTCCCCACCACCCGGCGGTCACGGCGGACCGCGCCACTCCTGCTTCACCGTCCGGGAGAGCGCTTGGGGTCAGCGGGTGGCACGTCGGTCCGGGCGTAGGCTGGGCCGATTCGATCACTCGCGAAGGCGTCGAAAGGACCGGTGGGGGATGCGCGGCGACACGGAGGAGCTCTACCGGGCGTTCGCGGAGCGGGAGGCGCGCGGGAACTCGCCGATCTACCAGGAACTGGCCGAAGGCGTCGCCGGGGACGGGGAGTTGCGCGCACTGCTGGACGGGCTTCCGGCCGTGAAGCGGCAGCCGAACCTGCTGTTCGGCGCGGTCCGGCACCTGGGTGGGCCGGTGACGGAGGGCTGGCCGGCTTTCCGTGACTGGACGGCGGAGCGGTGGGCCGAGGTCTCGGCGACGATGCTGGAGCGGCGGACGCAGACCAACGAGGCGGGCCGCTGCGCCACCCTGCTGCCGCTGCTGGCCGCGCTGCCGCAGCCGCTCGCCCTGATCGAGGTGGGCGCCTCGGCCGGGCTCTGCCTGTACCCGGACCGGTATCGGTACCGGTACCTGGCCGGGGACCGGGACAAGGACGGGCGGCGGGACGGGGACGGGCAGGGGGACGGACATGAGCGTGGGGCCGGTGCCCCGGTCGCCGAGTTCGGCGCCGCCGCGAGCCCGGTGACGCTGGACTGCGTGGTGAGCGGGCCGGTGCCGCTCCCAAACTCCCTGCGGGAACGGCTGCCCGAGGTGGTGTGGCGGGCCGGGATCGACCTCAATCCGTTGGACGTGCGGGCCGAGGAGGACATGCGCTGGCTGGAGTCGCTGGTCTGGCCCGAGCAGACCCACCGGCTGGAACGGCTGCGCGGCGCCGTCCGGGTCGCCCGGGCCGAACCGCCGCTGCTGGTGCGCGGCGATCTCAACGCGACGGTACGGGAGTTGGTCGCACAGGCCCCGGCGGGGGCGACGCCGGTGGTGTTCCACAGCGCGGTGCTCGCGTACCTGCCGCCGGAGGAGCGGGAGGAGTTCGCGGCGACGATGCGTGAACTGCCCGGGCACTGGATCTCCAACGAGGCGGTCTCGGTGCTGCCGGCCGTCGCCCGACGCCTCCCCCGCCCGGCGGCCGTCGCCGGGCTGTTCGCGCTCGCCCTGGACGAGCGGCCGGTGGCCTTCACCGGACCGCACGGTCAGTCCCTGGACTGGTTCGGCGAGGCCTGAGCGGCCGTACGACAACGTGCGGGCAGCGTGGAAGTCCCGGGCTTGAAGCTGCCGCAGCGGCAGCTTCTACCGTCGTGACCAGGGCCGGAGAACCGGCCCTGGTCCACGCGAACGTGGGACGTGGAAACGAGGGAGGCAACCATGGCCTGGCCCATCGCCGAGGTGGCCCGGATGTCCGGTGTGACGGCCAGGACCCTGCGGCACTACGACGAGATCGGGCTGCTGCCCCCGGCCTGGATCGGCTCCAACGGCCACCGCTACTACGAGGAGCGGCAGCTGCTCCAGCTGCAACAGATCCTGGTACTGCGGGCACTGGGCGTGGGGCTGACCGAGATCGCCCGGATCCTGAGCGATCAGGTGGACGAGCTGGAGGCCTTGCGGGGCCACCGCCGGCGGCTGGTCGCCGAGCGCGACCGGCTCGACGCCCTGGCTGCCACCGTTTCCCGCACGATCGCCGACCTGGAACGCTCCCAGAAGGACGGCACACCCATGACCATCAACCGCCCCGAGAACCTGTTCGAGGGCATCCAGCCCGACGACGTCGACGCGAGCCTGCGCGACTTCCCCGAGCACGCCGAGGCGGCCCGGCGCGCGACCGCCGCGATGACCCCGGCCGAGATCGAGGCCGGGCAGCGCGAGCGGACCGCCCGCATGATCCGCCTGGCGGAGCTGAAGGCGGCCGGCCACCCGGCCGACGCCGAGGCCGTGCAGAGCACGGTCGAGGAGGAGTACCGGCTGCTCCACGACTTCCGGTCCGTCTCGACCGAGGAGTACCTGGCGATCGCCCGCTCCTGCACCGAGAACGAGCAGTGGAGCGCCGCGTACGAGGCCATCGCCCCGGGCCTGGCCGCTTACCAGCGTGCTGCCATGGAGGCGTACGCAGCGGCACGGCTGTCCTGATCCGGGCCTGATCCGGGCCTGGTCCGGGCCTGGTCCGGGCCTGGTCCGGGTGATCGGACGGCCTGGGTCGGCCCTGCCCGGCCCGGCCCTGTCTGGGAGCCTTACGGGGGGTTCCCAGACGGGGCCGGGTACCGGGTTTTGTTTCCTCTCCTGGCCCTCCCCCGCGTCGTCACTCCGTCCGCAGCGCCGTGACCGTCCTGGTGCGGGCCGCCCAGGTGGCCGGGAGGACGGCTCCGAGCAGGGCCAGCACCAGGCCGCCGAGTATCAGCGGCCCCACCACCGACGGGGCGAACACGGCGAGGTCGGCGTCCGGCACCCCGATTCCGGCGGCCCGTGCCATCGCGGGCATCACCCGGTGGTGCACCAGGATGCCGATCGGGACCCCGATCACCCCGGCCGCCAGCCCGCTGCCGCAGACCGAGGTGAGCACCATGCCGACGGTCTGCCGGGGTGACATCCCGAGCGCCTTGAGCACCCCGAGGTCGTGCACCCGCTCCCGGGTGTCCAGCAGCACGGTGTTGAGCACCCCGAGTCCCGCCACCACGGAGAGCAGCAGCGTGAGCGTGCCCGCCAGGGTGTTCATCGCCAGCACCACGATGCTGAGGTGCTCCTCTCCGGGGTCGGCGCTCAGGCCCAGCGGCTTCACGGCCTGGTCCAGCCCGTCGGCGTAGGACTGCGCATCGGTGCCCGGGGTGAGGTCGATGTGGAAGGTGAGCGCCTCGGCGTGGATCGCGCCGCCGAGCGGCGCCAGCGTGGACCGGTCCGTGAACACCAGGTCGTTGGTGGTCAGGACCTCGCCGGTGATCTTCGCCGAGGTGCTGTGTCCGTGGTCGGTGAGGGTGACGGTGTCACCGACCTTCGCCTGGGTGGCCCGCAGGGTGGCGGCGGCCACCACGACCTCGCCGGGGCCGTGGAACCAGCGGCCGGAGACCAGTTGGAAGCCGCTCCAGGAGGTGTCGCCGCTGAACGCGACCACTTCGGAGCGCCCGGTGCTGCCGGCCAGGGCGACCGGGGTCGGGACGGTGCTGTACCAGGCCCGGGTGCCCGGGCGGGAGTCGACGGCCCTGGCCACGGCCGCCTCGTCCACGTGGTCGGCGGACGGCGCGGCGCCGTCGAACGGGGTCTGGACCACCACCTTGCCCGCGCGGTCGGCCGCCAGACCGTCCTGGATCGAGCCCAGCGAGAGCGTCAGGCCGACGCAGAGGGTGACCCCGACCGTGCCGAGCACCACGGCGGCCCCGGTGGTCGCCGAGCGGCCCGGCCGGTTGAGCGGGGAGGCCAGCCCGAGGCTGAGCGCCCGTGGCACCGGCAGCCGGCCGATCAGGTCCTGCGCCCGGGACACCGGGCCCACCGCCCCCGCCCCGCCGACCGTGCCGCGGGCGGCTGCCCGCTTGGCGCCCGGCGCCGTCCGGCCGACCGCGAGCGCCTCCACCGTCCGCAGCCGCCCGGCCCGCAGCGCCGGTACCAGCGCGGTGCCCGCCACCGCCCCCAGGGCCGCCACCGCGACCACGACGTCCACCCAGACCGGGATGCCGAGCAGCCCGCCGCGCAGGGCCTTGTGAGCCAGCCCGAGGACCGGTACGGACAGCAGGTTGCCGAGGAGCACACCGAGCGCCGTGCCGACCCCGGCGGGTATCAGCGCCTGGCCGACGTAGGCGCGCGCCACCTGGGCCGGGGTGAAGCCCAGGGACTTGAGGATGCCGATCCGCCGGGTGGCGGCGCTGACGGCGCCGCTGACCACGACTCCGATGATCAGCACCGACATGGCCAGGCCGAGCACCCCGAAGGCCGTGACGAACGGGACGAAGGTCGAGGCCGTCCGGTTCGCCTCCTCCTGGGCGGGCCGGTAGGAGGTGGCCCTGGCGAGCGCCCCGCCCGGGACCGCGGCGGCCAGTGCGGCACGGTCGGCCTCCACCTCGGCGTCGCCGCCGGCGTGGGCGAAGCGGTAGAGGTACTGGACGGAGGGCTCCGTGCCGGGCGCCGTCAGCCCGGCCACCTGCTCCGGGGCGACCCAGCCGTCCGCGCTCCAGGAGACCGAGGCCGCCAGGCCGACGACCTTGAGCGTCGGGTGCCCCGGCAGCTCCGGGAACTCCATGCTGTCGCCGACCGCCAGCGGCGAGTGCCCGTCCAGGAACACCACCTCGCCGGGGCCGGCGACCCAGCGGCCCCTGGTGATCCGCAGGCCGTCCAGCGGGCCGTCCTGGGCGCGGCCGACCAGCGTCATCGGCGGCAGCGGGCTCCCGGCCGGCGGGATCCGGGTATCGGGGCCGGAGCGCGGCTGGACGGCGACCGCCTGGTAGGGGCCAGCCGAGGCTGTCACGCCGGGCGCGTGGGCCGTCGCGGCGAGCTGGGCGGGGCTCGCCCTGGCCTGGTCGTACAGCACGTTGAGGTGGGCGCCGCGCTGGTCGGCGAAGGAGCGCTGGTACGGGCCCTGGGCGGCGACCAGCAGCCCGAGCGCGAGGATGCACGCCGTCACGGACACCATCGTGGTGAGCACCATCACCAGGGTCTGCACCCGCCGGCGGCCGACCCCGGCGCGTACCACCTTGCCGAGCGCGCTCATCGGCCACCGCCCGGTGCCGGCACGGCCGCCGTGTCCCGGACCAGCCGGCCGTCGAGCAGTTCGATCGTCCGGTCGGCGCAGGCCTCCGCGAGCGCGGTGTCATGGGTGACCAGCAGGATCGTCTGGCCCTCCGCGTTGAGCCCGCGCAGCAGGTCGCGGACGTCGGCGGCCGAGGCGGTGTCCAGCGCCCCGGTGGGCTCGTCGGCCAGCAGCAGCGGCGGACGGTTCATCAGCGCCCGGGCGACCGCGACCCGCTGGCGCTCCCCGCCGGAGAGCCGGCCGGGGAAGGCCTTGGCGTGCCGGGCCACCCCCAGCCTCTCCAGCAGCTCCCCGGCCCGGGCCCGCGCCTGCTCCCGCCGCATCCCGGCCAGCTGGGCCGGGAGCAGCACGTTGTCCTCCGCGGTCAGGTCGTCCAGCAGGTTGAAGAACTGGAACACCATGCCGATCCGCGCCCGCCGGTACTCGGCCAGCGCGGCCTCGCCGAGCCGGTGCACGGCGACGCCGTCCACCTCCACCTCGCCCTCGCTCGGGCGGTCGAGGCCGGCGATCAGGTTCAGCAGGGTGGACTTGCCGCTGCCCGAACGGCCGAGCACGGCCAGTGCCTCGCCGGCCCGGACCTCCAGGTCGAGCCCGGCCAGGGCGGGACGGGCGGCGTCGGATCGGTCGTACGTCTTGCTGACGCCGCGGATCCGGATGATCGGCGCGTTCACGGGCCCTCCACTGTTCGGCGTCCGGCCCCGGGAAGCCCGGGCCGGCTGACGGAACATCACGCTACGAATCGGCGGCGGGGTGCCGACAGCCGTCTGGACGGCCTCTGCGGGGTGTATCCAGATACACCCCGAACTGGGTGTTCAGGCCTAGAGCACCAGGGGCCCCGGCCGGGCAGACTGACCCAGCGAAAGATCGGAACCGGGGTCCGCGGGGCCCCGGAACGACAGCTTCGGAACCGCGGCTTCGGGCCGCGGCACCGCGGTCTCCGGGCGGGGCCGCGCAAGGGAGAGGGGGCGCGTCATGGACGCGGGAGTGCTGAACGGACTGGCCCTGCGGGTCGGCCGGGCGTGTGCGGACGGGGTGCGCGCCTGGTACGCGGTGACGCTGGCCGTGACGGGGTTCCTCGCGCTGCTGGCGGGGCCGGTCCTGCTGGCCACCGCGCTGTTCGGTCCGGACGAGCCCGGGGGCTTCACCCCGGGCGGGCCGCTGATCCTGGCGGTGCCGATGGCGCCGGTCGCCCTGTGGGCGCTCTGCTGGGCCACCGGGGGCGGCGGCCGGGCGGTCGGCGCCGCGCTGTTCGCTCCGGGGACGATAGCGCTGATGGCGGCCCACCTCTACGGCGGTGCGGCGCCGGGCGGCCGGTCCGGTTCGGTCTGGCTGGCGCCCGCACTGCTGGTGCTCGGGCTGTTCGGCGCCCGCTGGATCGCGACGGAGAGCAGGCGCACCGTCGGGAAGTGGAGCGGGCGGCCGATACCGGTGCCGTACCGCCGGCCGGTCCGCGCCGGGGCCTGGCCGCGGCTGCGGGCCGGCGGCTGGCTCACCGACCCGGCGACCTGGCGGGACTTCGCCTGGACGCTGCTCACCGGCGCCACCGTGCTGCTCACCGCCGCGATCGTCGTGCTGACCCCGGTCGCCCTGGAGGTCTTCGGCCGGAACGGACCGTTCTTCGCCCTGGGCGTCGTCTACTCGATGGGCCTGACCATCGCCCCGTTGGCCGTCCTGTGGGCCGCCCCGCCGGCCCTGCGGATCCACGAGAAGGCCGCCCGGGCCCTGCTCGGGCCCTCCCGCCGGGCCGAGCTGGCCCGCCAGGTCAGCCATCTCGCGCGGACCAGGGCGGACACCATCGACGCCGGCGCGGCCGAGCTGCGCCGGATCGAGCGGGACCTGCACGACGGGGCGCAGGCCCGGCTGGTCGCACTGGGCATGCTGCTGACCGTGGCCGAGCAGCTGAAGGACGACCCGGACGCCCTCGGGCCGCTGCTGGCCGAGGCCCGGCTGTCCTCGGTGAAGGCGCTGGGCGAGCTGCGGGACCTGGTCCGCGGGATCCACCCCCCGGTGCTCGCCGACCGCGGCCTGGCCGACGCGGTGCGGGCGACGGCGCTGGACCTGCCGCTGCCGGTCGGCTTCACCGGCGGCCTGCCCGGCCGGGCTCCCGCCCCGGTGGAGTCGGCCGCCTACTTCGCGGTGACGGAGCTGCTGGCCAACGTGGTGAAGCACGCCGGGGCCTCGCGGGTGTGGATCGAGATAGGGCACAGTGACGGGCTGCTGCGGATATCGGTCACCGACGACGGGCGCGGCGGCGCCGAGCCGTCCCGGGGGACCGGCCTCAGCGGAACCGAACGCCGACTGGCCGCCTTCGACGGGGTGCTCGCGATCAGCAGCCCGCCCGGTGGGCCGACCATCGTGAACCTGGAGATCCCGTGCGCGTTGTCATCGCCGAAGACCTCTTCCTCCTCCGGGACGGACTGACCCGGCTGCTGGAGGCCAACGGCATGAAGGTCACCGCGGCGGTGGAGGACGGCGAGCAGCTGCTCGCCGCGGTGGCCGCGGACCGGCCCGACATCGCCGTGGTGGACGTCCGGCTGCCGCCGAGCTTCACCGACGAGGGCCTGCGGGCGGCGCTGGCGGCCCGTCAGGCCCACCCGGGCCTGCCCGTCCTGGTGCTGTCGCAATTCGTGGAGCAGCTGTACGCCCGCGAGCTGCTGGCCGGCAGCACCGGCGGGATCGGCTACCTGCTCAAGGACCGGGTGATGGACGGCACCCAGTTCATCGACGCCGTGCGGCGGGTCGCCCAGGGCGGCACCGCGATGGATCCGGAGGTGATCACCCGGCTGCTCACCCACAACTCCTCGGCCGGCCCGGTCTCCACGCTCTCCCCGCGCGAGCGGCAGGTGCTCGGACTGATGGCGGAGGGCCGGTCCAATGCGGCGATCGCCCAGCAGCTGGTGATCACCGAGCGGGCCGTCGCCAAGCACACCGCGTCGATCTTCGTCCGGCTCGACCTCCAGCCCTCCGACGACGACAACCGCCGGGTCCTGGCCGTCCTGGCCTACCTCAACAACTCCTGAACGGCTCCCGATCGACTCCCGAAAGGAGCCGCCACCGCCCACACTCCGGCACCACCGTCCCACAACTTGATAGATCACCGACAAATGGCGAGTGGCCCTCCGCTGCAGGGGGCTCGCCTGCCGCAGAACGGGTCAATTAGGCTGGTGGGGTGCTCATCCTTGTTCGCCGCCGCCACGTGGACCTGCTCCGCGTGACGACCATGTCCTGTCGACGCTCCGGCTGAACCTCGCGCCACCACCCTCAACGGCGACCCCTGCCCGGCCGCCACCACCTCCCGGCCCCGGAGCACCCGCCGCACCAGGCACAGCTCCGGCCGCCCCCGGTCGACCACCGGGACCAGCCGGGACGAGACCCAGCGGATGTCACACATGACGCAGCAGTACACGCCCATATCCGAGACCGGCACCGGCACCGGCTCCCCCTCGGCGCAGGCCCCCTCGGCGGACGCCCTCCCGGTGATCGACCTCTCGCTCGCCGACGGCAGCCCGGACGACCGCCGCCGCCTGCACGACGAGCTCCGCGCCGCGGCCACCGGCGTCGGGTTCTTCCAGCTGGTCGGCCACGGCGTCACCCCGGAGGAGACGGCCGCGCTCGCCCGAGCCATGCGCGCCTTCTTCGCCCTCCCCGAGGCCGACCGGCTCGCCGTGAGCAACCTCAACTCCCCCCACTACCGGGGCTACACCCGCACCGGCGACGAGCGCACCGGCGGCAGCCAGGACTGGCGCGACCAGCTGGACATCGGCGCCGAGCTGCCCCCGCACGTCCCCGGCAGCGGCGAGCCCCCGTACTGGTGGCTGGAGGGGCCCAACCAGTGGCCCGAGGCCCTCCCCGAGCTGCGCACCGCCGCACTCGGCTGGATCGACCACCTCGGCGCGGTCGCCCGCCGCCTGCTGCACGAACTCCTCGCCGCGATCGGCGCCCGCCCCGACTTCTACGACGAGGCCTTCGCCGGCCACCCCCACCTGCGCCTCAAGCTGGTCCGCTACCCCGGCACCGCCCCGGACGGCGCCGGCCAGGGCGTCGGCGCCCACAAGGACTACGGCTTCATCACCCTGCTGCTGCAGGACACCGTCGGCGGCCTCCAGGTCGAGCGCGCGGACGGCACCTTCCTCGAGGTCCCGCCGGTCGACGGCGCCTTCGTCGTCAACCTCGGCGAGCTGCTGGAGGTGGCCACGGACGGTTACCTCAAGGCCACCAACCACCGCGTGGTGAGCCCGGTCGGCGCCCGCGAGCGCTTCTCGGTGCCGTTCTTCTACAACCCGCGCCTCGACGCCCACATCGAGCCGCTGGACTTCCCGCTCGCCCACCACGCCCCCGGCGCCACCGCCGACCCGGCCAACCCGCTCTTCGCCGACTTCGGCCTCAACGAGTGGAAGGGCTACACCAGGGCCCACCCCGAGGTCACCCGCCGCCACCACGCCGCCCTCGCCTGACCCTCGGGTACCGCCGCAACCCCGACGCCCCCACTCCCGACACCCCTGCCCGAAGCCGGTCCCCCGGCGGACGGCAGGGGCGTCGGCGTCAGCGCCCCCACGCGTCCGCACGCGCCCGCACGCGCCCGCACTCCCGCACACCCCCGCCGCCCGCCTGCCGCCCGCCCGCCGCCCGCCGCCCGCCGCCCGCCGCCCGCATCGGTGGACCGGCCCGCCCACCACTGTCACACTGCTGCTGTCACAGCAGGAGTGTGCCAGCGCGGGAGGCGGCGGATGGGGGAGCACGGCGGGGTGGGGGGCGGAGTGCGGCTGACGGTGGACGAGCTGGCGGCGCGGGCCGGGGTGACGGTGCGGACGGTGCGGTTCTACGGGACGAAGGGGCTGCTGCCGCCGCCGGAGCTGGGGCCGCGGCGGGTGGGTCTGTACGGGGCGGCTCACCTGGACCGGCTGGAGCTGATCGAGGAGTTGCAGCGGCAGGGCCTGACGCTGGCCGCGATCGAGCGGTACCTGGCGCGGTTGCCGGAGGACAGTACGCCGCTGGACCTGGCGATCCACCGTGCGCTGGTGGCGTCGTGGACGCCGGAGACCCCGGAGGAGGTCACCCGGGCGCAGCTGGAGCGGCGGGCCGGGCGGGGTCTGACGGAGGGGCAGGTCGAGCGGCTCGCCGCGATGGGGGCGCTGGAGCGGACGCGGGATCCGGAGGTGTTCCGGGTGGATCCCGGGCTGCTGCCGCTGGGCGTGCGGATCCTGGACGTGCCGATCCCATTGGAGACGCTGCTGGCCGCCCGGGCGGTGGTGCTGGAGCACAGCCGGGCGACGGCACGGGAGTTGCAACGGCTGTTCCGCGAGACGGTGTGGAAGCCGTACCGGGAGAGCGAGCCCGCGCCCGCCGAGCTGGCCCGGATGCGGGCGCTGACGGACCACATCCAGCCGATGGTGGCGCAGGCGCTGGTCACGGCCTTCCAGCGCTCGCTGCGGGAGGAACTGGGCGAGGAGCTGAGCCGGGAGTCGGGCCAGGAATCGAGCCTGGAGTCGGGCCTGGAACCCGGGTGAGGCCGTACGGGCCACGGCCTCACCCAGGTCCGAGCAGGTCAGCAGATCGGTAGGCCGACAGGCCAGCAGGCCGACCGGTCAGTCCGTGAAGGTCCGCCCCTCGGCCGCGACCCGCTCCAGCAGCGCCGGCGGCGCGAACCGCTCGCCGTACGCGGCGGCGAGTTCGCGGGCGCGGGCCGCGAAGCCGGCCGGGCCGCCCTCGTACCCGTTGATGTACTGGAACACGCCGCCCGTCCAGGCCGGGAAGCCGATGCCGAGGATCGAGCCCACGTTGGCGTCGGCGACCGAGGTCAGCACGCCCTCCTCCAGGCAGCGCACCGAGTCGAGCGCCTCGCTGAACAGCATCCGCTCCTTGAGGTCCTCGAACGAAACGTCATCCGGAGCACCAGCGGGAGCGCCACCCGAGGCATCCGCGGAAGCACCGGCCGGAGCACCGGCCGGAGCACCGGAGAAGTGCTCCAGCAGCCCCGGCCAGAGCCGCCCGCGCCTGCCGTCCTCGCCGTACTCGTAGAAGCCCGCCCCGCCGCTGCGCCCCGGGCGGCCGAACTCGTCGACCATCCGGTCGACCACCGCGTCCGCCGGGTGCGGTGTCCAGCTGCCGCCGACGGCCTCCACCGAGCGCCGGTACTCGTCGCGGATCTTGCGCGGCAGGGTGAGGGTCAGCTCGTCCATCAGGGAGAGCACCTTGGCGGGGTAGCCGGCCTGGGCGGCGGCCTGTTCGATGCTGGACGGGTGGATGCCCTCGCCGACCATGGCGACGCCCTCGTTGAGGAACTGGCCGATCACCCGCGAGGTGAAGAAGCCGCGGGAGTCGTTGACCACGATCGGGGTACGGTCGATCTGCCGGACCAGGTCGAAGGCGCGGGCCAGCGCCTCGTCGCCGGTGCGCGGGCCGCGGATGATCTCGACCAGGCGCATCTTGTCGACCGGCGAGAAGAAGTGCAGCCCGATGAAGTCGCCCTGGCGCTCGACGCCTTCGGCGAGCAGGCCGATCGGCAGGGTGGACGTGTTGGAGCAGAGCAGCGTGTCGGGGCCGACCACGCCCTCGATCTCCTGGAACACCTTGTGCTTGAGCTCGGTGTTCTCGAAGACCGCCTCGATCACCACGTCGCAGCCGGCCAGGTCGGCGGCCTCGGCGGTGGGGGTGATCCGGGCCAGCAGCTCGTCGCGGTCGGCCTCGGTGGAGCGCCCGCGCGCGACGGCCTTGTTCAACAGCCCCTCGGAGTAGGCCTTTCCGCGCTCGGCGGCCTCGATGCCGACGTCCTTGAGCACGACCTCGATGCCGGCCTTGGCGCAGGCGTAGGCGATGCCCGCGCCCATCATCCCGGCGCCGAGCACCGCGACCTTGCGGACCGGCCGCTTCTCGACGTGCTTCGGGCGCCCGGCGCCGGAGTTGACCGCCTGCATGTCGAAGAACAGCGCCTGGATCATGTTCTTGCTGGTCTGCCCGCAGGCCAGTTCGGTGAAGTAGCGGGCCTCGATCGTCATCGCGGTGTCGACGTCCACCTGGGCGCTCTCCACCGCGGCGGCCAGGACGTTGCGCGGGGCCGGGTAGGGCGCGCCGTTGAGCTGCTTGCGCAGGTTGGCCGGGAAGGCGGGCAGGTTGGCGGCGAAGGCCGGGGTGGCCGGGGTGCCGCCGGGGATCTTGTACCCCTTGACGTCCCAGGGCTGGACGGCGGTCGGGTTGGCCTCGATCCAGGCCTTCGCGCGGGCGGTCAACTCCTCCGGGGTGTCCACCAGTTCGTGCACCAGTCCGTGCTCCAGCGCCTGCGCCGGGCGGTACTGGCGGCCCTGGAGGAGGAACTTCAGCAGGGCGTCGGTGATGCCGAACAGCCGGACCGTACGGACCACTCCGCCGCCGCCCGGCAGCAGGCCGAGGGTGACCTCGGGCAGGCCGATCCGGCTGGCCGGGGTGTCGAGCGCGATCCGGTGGTGGCAGGCGAGGGCGAGCTCCAGGCCGCCGCCGAGCGCGCTGCCGTTGACGGCGGCGACGACCGGCTTGCCGAGGGTCTCCAGGGTGCGCAGCGCGCGCTTGATCCGCATCGACTTCTCGAAGACGGCCTCGGCGTCCTCGGGTCGGGCGGCGGAGAGCATCCGCAGGTCTCCCCCGGCGAAGAAGGTCTTCTTGCCGGAGGCGATCACCACGCCGCGCAGCGCGTCCGCGGCGGCCAGGGCGGCGAGCCGCCCGACGACGGTCTCGAAGTCGGCGGTGAAGGCCTCGTTCATGGTGTTGACGGACTGGGTGGGGTCGTCGAGGACGAGGGTGACCACGCCGTCCTGGTCCTGCTCCCAGCGGATGGTGGTGGTGTCGCTCATCAAGTTCTCCAGGTCTACCGGTCTGCAGAGGGAGGTACCACGCGCAGCGTGTCCCACGAAGGGAGGCGGCGGGCGACGCGTGGACTCAGATGCGCTCGACGATGGTGGCGATGCCCATGCCGCCGCCCACGCAGAGGGTGATCAGGCCGTACCGCAGGTCGCGCCGCTCCAGTTCGTCGACCACGGTGCCGAGCAGCATCGCGCCGGTGGCGCCGAGCGGGTGGCCGAGCGCGATCGCGCCGCCGTTGACGTTCACCTGGTCGTGGCGGAAGCCGAGTTCGCGGATGAAGCGGAGCGCGACCGCGGCGAAGGCCTCGTTGATCTCGACCAGGTCGATGTCGGCGGCGGTGAGCCCGGCCTTGGCGAGCGCCTTGCGGGTGGCCGGGGCGGGGCCGGTGAGCATGATGGTCGGCTCGGAGCCGGAGACGGCGGCGGAGACGATCCGGGCGCGCGGCCGCAGCCCGTACCGCTCGCCGACCTCGCGGTTGCCGATGGCCACCAGCGCGGCGCCGTCCACGATGCCGGAGGAGTTGCCCGCGTGGTGGACGTGGTCGATGGCCTCGACCCAGTGGTACTTCTGGAGGGCGACGGCGTCGAAGCCGCCGGCCTCGCCGATGCCGGCGAAGGACGGCTTGAGGCCGGCCAGGGTCTCGACGGTGGTGCCGGGGCGGATGAACTCGTCACGCTCCAGCACGACCAGGCCGTTGCGGTCGCGGACCGGGACGACCGAGCGGTCGAACAGGCCGTCCGCCTGGGCCTTGGCGGCGCGGGCCTGGGACTCGGCGGCGAAGGCGTCCACGTCGGTGCGGGAGAAGCCCTCGATGGTGGCGATGAGGTCGGCGCCGATGCCCTGCGGGGCGAAGTCGGTCTCGTACGCGGTCATCGGGTCGGCGAACCAGGCGCCGCCGTCGGAGGCCATCTTCACCCGGGACATCGACTCCACGCCGCCGGCCAGGACCAGGTCCTCCCAGCCGGAACGGACCTTGGCGGCGGCCAGGTTGACGGCTTCCAGGCCGGAGGCGCAGAAGCGGTTCTCCTGGACGCCGGCGACGGTGTCGGGCAGGCCGGCCGCGATGGCCGCGATCCGGGCGATGTCGGAGCCCTGGTCGCCGACCGGGCTGACCACGCCGAGCACGATGTCGTCGATCGCGGCCGGGTCCAACCCGGGGTAGCGGCCGCGCAGTTCGTGGATCAGGCCGACGACCAGGTCGATCGGCTTGGTGCCGTGCAGCGAGCCGGTGGCCTTGCCCCGGCCGCGCGGGGTGCGGATCGCGTCGTAGACGTACGCTTCGGTGGTCACGGTGGGAACGCCTTTCAGCGGGTTTTCGGGGCGGGGGGGGTGTTCGGAGCGGGGGCCCTGGGGGCTCGGAAGGGCGGAGGCGCTCAGCCGAGGATGGAGCGGCCGACGATCTCCTTCATGATCTCGGTGGTACCGCCGTAGATGGTCTGGATGCGGCCGTCGGTGAACGCCCGGGCGACCGGGAACTCGCTCATGTAGCCGTAGCCGCCGTGCAGTTGGAGGCAGCGGTCGGCGGTGCGCTTCTGCAGTTCGGTGGCCCACCACTTGGCCATCGAGGCGTCCGCCGGGGTGAGCGCCCAGCGGTTGTGCTCGGTGATGCAGCGGTCCACGAAGGCGCGGGTGATGGCGCACTCGGTGGCCAGCTCGGCGATCTCGAAGCGGACGTGCTGGAGCCTGGCGAGCGGACGGCCGAAGGCCTCGCGCTGCTTGACGTAGTCGGTGGTGATCTCGACCAGGTACTCGGCGCCGGCGATCGCCGCGGCGGCGATGGTGAGCCGCTCCTGGGCGAGGTTCTGCATCAGGTGGACGAAGCCGCCGTTGAGCTCGCCGATCAGGTTCTCCTTCGGCATCCGGACGTCCTCGAAGAACAACTCGGCGGTGTCCTGGGCCTTCTGGCCGATCTTGTCGAGGTTGCGGCCGCGCTCGAAACCGGGCGTGCCGCGCTCGACGGCCAGCAGGCTCAGCCCGTGGGCGCCGCCCTCGGGGGTGGTGCGGGCGACCACGATCACCAGGTCGGCGAGGATGCCGTTGGAGATGAAGGTCTTGGCGCCGTTGAGCAGGAAGTGGTCCCCCTGGTCGACCGCCTGGGTGCGGATGCCCTGGAGGTCGGAGCCGGTGCCGGGCTCGGTCATCGCGATCGCGGTGATCAGCTCGCCCGAGCAGAAGCCGGGCAGCCAGCGGCGCTTCTGCTCCTCGGTGGCGAGCGAGGTGAGGTACGGGCCGATGATGTCGTTGTGCAGGCCGATCGCCAGTCCGGACGCGCCGGCCCGGGCGAACTCCTCGGCCAGTACGGCGGCGTAGCGGAAGTCCGGGGTGCCGCCACCGCCGTACTCCTCGGGGACGGCCAGGCCGAGCAGGCCCTGGCGGCCGGCCGCGAGCCAGGCGGAGCGGTCGACGATGCCGGCCTTCTCCCAGCGGTCGTAGTGCGGCAGCACCTCCTTGGCCAGGAAGGCCCGCACGGTGGCCCGGAAGTCGTCGTGCTGCTCGGTGAAGATCTCGCGCTGCAACGCTACTCTCCTTGCTCTGCCGTGGAGTTGGGGAAGGTGCCGCCGGTCCCTGGGGCCGGTACGTCAGGATCGAGGGCGGGGACGCCCCAGTCGCGGGCCACCTCGGCGGTGTCCGAGCCCGGCCGGGCCGGCGGGCGGCGCAGGGCGCCCGGGGTGGCGGAGAAGCGCGGGGCGGGGGCCGGCTGGGTGACGCCGTCCGCCTCGACGTACGTCCCGCGCGCCGACAGGTGGGCGTCCGCCGATGCCTGACGCATCGTCAGGACAGGCTCCACGCAGGCGTCGGAGCCCGCGAAGACGGCCTCCCACTCGGCCCTGGTCCGGGTGGCGAAGCGGGCGGCGATCAGGGCGCGCAGTTCGGGCCAGCGGGCCGGGTCGTACTGGCCGGGCGCGTCCGGGCCCAGCTCCAGCAGCCGGGCGAACTCCGCGTAGAAGCGCGGCTCCAGCGCGCCGACGGCCAGGTGACCGCCGTCGGCCGCCCGGTACACCGCGTAGAAGGGCGCGCCGCCGTCCAGCAGGTTGACGCCCCGGCGGTCCTGCCAGTGGCCGGCCGCGAGCAGGCCCCACAGCATGGAGCCGAGGTGCGCCGCGCCGTCCACGATCGCGGCGTCGACCACCTGCCCGGCGCCGGTGGCGCGGGCGTGGTGCAGCCCGGCGAGCAGGCCGACGACCAGGTAGAGCGAGCCGCCCGCGTAGTCGCCCAGCAGGTTGGCCGGGATGCCGGGGGCCTTCTCGGCCCCGCCCGGCGCCGCCACCATCCCGAGCACCCCGGCGACCGCCGCGTACCCGAGGTCGTGCCCGGCCGTCGCCGCCCGGGGGCCGTGCTGCCCCCAGCCGGTCATCCGCCCGTACACCAGCGCCGGGTTGCGTGCCAGGCACGCCTCGGGGCCGACCCCGAGCCGCTCCGCGACGCCCGGCCGGTAGCCCTCGATCAGCAGGTCCGCCCGCTCGACCAGGTCCAGCACCCGCCCGGGGCCCTCCGGGGACTTCAGGTCGATCAGCACCGAACGCTTGTTGCGGTTGCTGAGGTCGTACGCCGGGTCCGTACCGAGCGGCGACGGCTCCGGCCGGTCCACCCGCACCACGTCCGCCCCGAGGTCCCCCAGCAGCATCGCCGCGAACGGCCCCGGCCCGATCCCGGCGAGCTCCACCACCCGCACACCCGCCAACGGCCCCCCGGCCTCCGGCGCCCTGCTCGCGTCACCCACTGGCTGCTGAACCCTTCCCGACGGGTTTGACAGTAAAGCTGTCACACTCGGGATGATAGGCAAGCGACCCGCCGGTAACAAGACCTCCACGCCCGCGCCGAGCCGCCAATTCCCCCTCGACCCAGGCCCGGTGAACCCGGCCACTCCCCGCGCCCACGGAATCACGGAGGGTGGGTCGGTGCACTGACGGAGGCTCCCTGTACGGTCGTCATGCCGCAGGGGAGCGGCCGCTTTGCCGATTGGGGAGGATTCCGCGCACATGGGTAACCCGAACTTCGTCACCGGACCGGTCGCACCGGCCAAGGACCCGATACCGGGCCCGGCGTCCACGTACGCGTCGAAGTCGCCGTACTCCAATCCGGCCCCGCCCAACGGTGTCAACCCCGTACTGATCCCGCCCGCCCTCGGCACCACCCAGCTGGACACCCCGCACGAACTCAACGCCTCGGCCGGAATAGCGCGGCAGATCGCCACCGACCTCGACAGCGCCAACGGCAAGGCCGGCCCCGGCGCGCACAGCCTCACCGAGTACGCGAGCACCGCGTCGACCAAGATCCGGGGCTTCTCCTTCGGCGGTGCCCTCACCGGCAGCACCGAACGGTGGCTGCAGCAGTGCAAGACCCTGCACGACAAGCTCGGCAGCACCGCCGCGAACCTCGACAAGACCCAACGGTTCTACGGCGACAACGAGGCCAGGACCGCCGCCGACCTCGGCGCGACCCGCTAGCCAGGAGAGGGGAAAGCACAGATGGTGTCCTTCAAGGAACTGCACGAGGCCGACTTCTCCGGGGTCAGCGACGCCGCGGAGGCCTGGGCCGGCGTGGCCAAGGCCCTCACCGCTCTGGACGGCCGGGTCACCAAGGACCTCACCAGCACCGCCCAGCGGGCCGGCTGGAAGGGAGATGCCGCCGACGCGGCGACGACGGCCATGCAGGGCATGGACGGCGACTTCAAGCAGGCCTCTGCCGTCGCCACCGCCCTCGCCGCGATCATGAAGACCGCCGCCGAGGACTTCACCGCCGCCCGGCGCGACCTCGACACGGCCATCCATGACGCGCAAACCGAGAACATGACCGTCTCCGCAGACGGCCAGGTCAACTGGACCCTGCCGAAGGAGGCTCGGAACGACACCGATGGCGAGAAGCTGGCCCAGGGGCTGAGGGCCAAGGCGGAGGCCATCGCGGCCCGGTTGACGAAGGCCGTCGAGAAGGCCGCCGCCGCAGACCAACGGGCAAGCGTCGCGCTCCAGGGCGACATCGGTACCAGCACCACGTCCTTCAACCCCACCCCCTACGGTGGCGGCCCGGTCGCCGACGCCAACCGGGCCAAGGACCTCATGGCCAAGGCCGGCAGCCTCTCCGACGACCAGCTCAAGCAGCTGCAGGCCCTCATGGCCGCCAATGCGGAGAACAAGGACTTCTCCACCACCCTGCTCAACGGCCTCAACTACGGCGGAAAGACCGGCCCCGACGCCCTGCTGGAGTACAGCAAGGTCTATGACGGCCTCGCCCACGGCAACCACAACGCCGCGGGCTACCAGGACGTCTACGCCGGGCTGTCAACCGTGCTCGCCACCGCCACCCGCGACGGCGGAATGGGCAAGGCCTGGGAGGACGGGCTGCTGGCCGCCGCCCGCCGCCCCGGGGGGTCCGCGGCGGGATACAACGACAACTACCCGGCCCTGACTGCGCTGATGGGAGCCGGCGGCAAGTACGACAAGGCGTTCCTGTCCAAGGTCGGCAATGACCTGGTCGATTTCGAGCGCAACAGCAAGGCCAAGGGCGAGGAACTCTGGGGCCCGAACTGGAACGGCCGGGCCAACCAGACCGATCCGATGGGCGGCCTGATGAATGCGTTCAGCCACAACCCCGAGGCGTCGAAGGAGTTCTTCGATCCCGGCAAGAGCAAGAACCTGGACTACCTGCTGCACGAGCGGAAGTGGCCTTTCCAAGGGGGCGAACAGAACATCCCCGCCGACTTCACCCCGTCCCGTACCGCGTTCGGCTACGCCCTGGAAGCGGCCACGACCGGTCGGGACCCGCACAGCGACCAACCGGTCGTCCGCCCGCACGACAAGGTCATGTCGCAGATCATGGACGAGACGATGAAGTCGTTCGCCGGCAACGGCCCCGGAGACAAGACGTCCCTTCCGGCCGGACTCCGCCGACCGATGGCCGACATGATCGCCGACTACTCAGCGGACGTGCACGAGATCCTCGGGAAGCAGAAGCTGCACGGACCGTCCCAACCCGATGGGCTCACCGTCACCCGTGAGCAGCTCCTGCGACTTGTCCGGGGCTCCGCCGAGGACCCGGAGTCTCTCGCCGTCATCAAGCATGCCGAGACCCAGGAGATCGCCCGCCGTCTGAACGAGTTCGACCGTGACGCTGCAATGCCTGGCCGGACAGGCCATGCGACGCCCGAACTGGAGTCCTTCGTTCACAACGCCGCCTCGGCACTCGGCGCGCTCGATGCGGTGTACGCCGACGCCGCCGTCGACCACGCGGACTCCGAGAAGGGGACCAATAACTGGCAGGCGAAGATGAACTACCACCTGCTCGGCACGCCCGTGAATTTGATTCCGGGGGTGGGCGACATCGCACAGCGCTACGTCGACATCGGAACAGCCAAATACGCCGATGCCGCCAACGCGGCAATCACTGGAAAGCTCGAAGGCAATGTGAGCTCCCATTTCTCAGCGGGACGGCAACAGTTGGACGAGATGATCACTTACAAGATGGTCATGTCAGGATACGGGTCCGACGCCCTGGACCGTGACGGCAGTGTTCCACGCCAGCTCCAGGAAAAGGCAGGAAATGCCTACAACTCCAGTGTCAACGACACCTATCGCACCGTATTCGGCAAGGCGTGAGCACCGTGGGAACCAATGGCAGGGCCGGACGCTCCGACGACACCACAGGGCTTGCCGACAGAGTCGATGTCGTGCTCGAACGGCGGGGTTTCACCACCCACGGGCTGCGGGTGCGCCTGGCGGCGGTGCTGATAGCGCTCTCCCTCGTCCCGATCGGAGCGCTGGGCTTCGCGCTCTACCGGCTGACGAACCTCGGCGGGCCGGACAGCGTGTGCGACGGGGCCGCCACGTCGGACCAAGTGCACGACCTCCTGGGCTCCGGACGAATCAGCGAGCACAGGAAGGGGTACGCGGCGGCGGAGAGCTCCCCGGGGAACAGTTGCTCTGCCTCGGTCCGCTCCGGCCTGTTCGAAACGACCGAGAAAACCGTGCGGTTCACCGTCGTCCGCAACTCCAAGGATGGCCCAGGCGTGTTGGCCGCCTCTGATGCCCGGCTGTTCTCCGGCAACCGGAGCGGTTCGGTGACGCCGGACGCGGCATGGGCAGTACTCCCCGAGGGGTGTGAGAAGGGCCTGCGCGCCGAGATCCGAACCAGCGAGACGGGTCACGACGAAGCCAGAGCCCGTCTGGCCGTGACGTTCGCGGCCGCGGCTGCCGAGGCACGCAAATGCGGGGACCGGAGACCGGCAGCGCCGGAGAACCTGTCAGCGAAGGGGGCCGAGACGGCCCCGGACTGGGCCAATCTCTGCGGCCTGCCCGGATTCGCGCCCGCGAAGAACCCCGAGGCGCAGCTCGACGTCTCTCAGCAGGCCACTACCGCGTTCGCCCCGATCTGGTCCTGCACGATCGGCAGCGGCCCGATGCACAACAGCTGGTCAAAGTACTTCGCAATCACAACCGAGCCACAGACCACCGCCCTGACCCAAAAGGACGGCAAGGAGGTGTCCGCCATCGGGCGGGCCCGTTGGGTCGCCGGCGGCACGCTCGTCGTCATCTGCCACGGCAAGGACGTCTTCTTCACTCTGAACGGCGACTACCAGACGCCTTCCATGTTCCCCGACCAGGACGATCTGGCCCGCAAGTTCCTCACAGCCGGGGGAAACGCGATCGGCTGCGAGCCGATCCTGTGACGCCTCCCGCGGGCGGCCGGGTCGCGACCGGCCGCCCGCGGCGGCAAACAGGGATCCAGTCGGTCGAGCAACACGCAGGGGGAAACACATCGTGGACAACAAGGACGACGACAGGCCTGACGGCTCCACCGCAGGCCTGGCCGGGCGCGTCGATGCGGCGCCCGGCCGACGGGGGTTCACCACCCGGCCGCTGCGGGTGCAGGCGTTGGTTGCCATGACGGGGGTGGTGGCGGTCACGGCCGGGGCGGGATTTTTTCTGGCGGACAACCTGACCAATATGTCCGGGCCGGACGTCGTGTGCGACGGCGCGGTGAGCGCGGACGAGGTGAACGACGCGCTCGGGTGGGGCAAGGTCAGCGCCACGATGTACGGCGACGGGAAGCTGGACACCCCCGGCGCGTCCTGTGCGGCGATGGTGAGCAACGGGATCTTCGGCAACGACCGGTTCGCCGTCATCGAGCTCCCCAAGGCCGGAGACCTCGCCAGGTTCAAATACGACGCGGAGTCCCAGCTGTTCGCCGCCTCGGCGAACGGAGGCGCGGCCGGCGCCGTGCACAAGTCGTCGTACGGCTTCGCACTGCTCCCGAAGGACTGCGCCAACGGGCAGCGGGCCACCGTCAAGTCCCGGTCCTCCGACGCCCGGAAGCTCGCCGGGCTCGCCACCGCGGTGGCCAACCACGTCGCGGCACAACAGGGTTGCGGCGGGGCACCGCTCCCCGCACCGCGCGAGCTCACCCCGGCGGGTGCGGACCGCCCCCTCAACCGCGACGCCGTCTGCGGCCTGCCGGGGCTGACGATGCCCGACACTCCCGGTGGCCCCGTCTATCAGGAGACCGTGACCAACGCGACCGATCCGCTGTGGGCCTGCAGGATCCACTCGGACGCGGACCTCAGGTCCGCGATCACCTTCTCCATCGGCACCGATCCGCGCCTCGTCCAGCCGTGGACCCTCGACCCCGGCCCGGCCTTCGGCCGAGCCCACTGGGTCGGGCAACACGAAGTCATGGCGACATGCCAGGGACGGCCCACCCGCTTCCGGTTCGAAGTGGACGGTTTCCGGGACCTCATCGGCAAGACGACCTGGGAACAGTTCCTCACCGCCGGTGCCAAGGCGATCGACTGCGAGCCGATCCTCTGACACCTCCCGCGGGCGGCCGGTTCGCGACCAGCCGCCCGCGGAGGCACGCGTGATTCCGGCCGACCGAGCAACACACAGGGGACAGCACATCGTGGAAACGAAGGACGACGACAAGCCCGACGGCTCCGCCACGGGCCTCGCCCGGCGCGTCGATGCGGCGCTCGACCGGCAGGGGTTCACCACGCGGGGGCTGCGGGTACGGCTGGCGGTCGTCCTCGTGGCGTTCTCCCTCGTTCCGGTAGGGGCGGCGGGGTTCGGGCTGTACCGGCTGACGAACCTCGGCGGGCCGGGCAGTGTGTGCGACGGGGCGGTCACCGCGGACCAGGTGCACCACCTGTTGGGGTCGGGGCGGATCAGTGAGAGCAAGGGTCGCTACTCCGCCACGGAGAACTACACCGGGAACACTTGCACCGCCAGGGTCACTTCCGGCCTGTTCCAGACCTCCACGGCGGTCGCGCAGTTCACCATCACCCACAACACCGATGACGGTCCGGGCGCGTTGGCCTCCTCGGACGCCCGGCTGTTCTCCGGTGACTCTGCCGGTTCGGTGACGCCGGACGTCGCATGGGCCGTACTTCCCGAGGGGTGCGAGAAGGGCGTTCGAGCCGAGGTCCGCACCAGTGAGACCGGCCAGGACGAGACCAGGGCCCGGCTGGCCGTAGCCCTCGCCAACGACGTGGCCAAGGCGCGCGGATGCGGCAACGGGGTGCCCCCGGCACCGGCGAGCCTGTCGGAGAAGGGCATCGATTCGGACCCGGACTGGGCCAACCTCTGCGGCCTGCCGGGGTTCGCACCCGCGAAGAACCCCGAGGCCCGGTGGCGCATGCCACAGCAGGTCACCACCGCCACCGCCCCGATCTGGTCCTGCACGATCGGCGGGGACCCGCGACGCGATAGCCGGGTGCAGCAGTTCGCGATCACCACCGAGCCGCAGACAACCGCCCTGGGTCGGAAGAACGGTACGGCCTCCGATCTGGGTCGGGCCCAGTGGGTGGCCGGCGGAACGCTCGTCACGAGCTGTCAGGGCAAGGACGTCTTCTTCACCGTCACCGGCGGGTACTCCTCTCAGCTTGAGAAGCGCTACCTCTTCCCCGACCAGGACGACCTGGTGCGCCAGTTCCTCACCGCCGGTGGCAAGGCGATCGGTTGTGAGCCGATCCTGTGACGCCTCCCCTCCTGCGGGCGGCCGGTTGATGACCGGCCGCC
>NZ_JBSFJC010000065.1:0-50075 GCF_053597855.1 Kitasatospora sp. NPDC001225 | reverse complement strand
ACCGGCTCCTCCTGCTGTGCCGCGTCCAGGGCCAGCAGCAGCGCCGCCGTCACCGGTCCCCGGTAGCCGTCGGCGCCGGTGCGGGCTGGTAGGACCGTGTCCAGGCTGTGGGTGCGGTCGCGGAAGAGTTCGAGGTAACGGCCGCAGCTGCGGCGGGTGTTGACCATGTAGGCGGCGGCGTGGGCCAGCGCGAGTGGCAGGTGGCCCAGTTCCTCGGCGAGCTCGGCCGCGTGTTCGTCGAGGAAGCGGGCGCATTTCGCGCGTTCCAGTCGTTCGCCCAGGTAGGCGGCCGACTCGGCGGGGGAGTAGGTGCTGACGTCCACCAGCGCCCGGTCGCCGCCTGTACTGGCCGCTCCCCGGTGGCGGGTGGTGGCGATGACCCGTCCGCGTCCGCCCCGGCTGGTGACGGGCCACAGCTGTTCGGGGGTGTGCTCGGTGGTGTTGTCGAGGACGATCAGCCAGCCGCGCTCGGTGGCGGCGAGCCAGGCCAGGAAGCGTTCGGCGTCCTGTTCGGCCTCGCCGTTCGCTCCGGGTACGCGCAGTTCGACGGCGGCTCGGGCGTACAGGTCGGTGACGGCGGAGGGCTCGGCGGCGTCGGCCCACAGGACCAGGTCGGTGCCGGTCTCGACGGCCTCGCGTGCGTAGTGCGCCGCGAGTTGGGATTTCCCGACGCCCCCGCCGCCCGCCAGCACCTGGCTGAGCACGACCGTCCCGTACTGCCCCCGAGCCTCGTCGATCGCTTCCCGCAGCTGCTCCCGGGGCTGGAAGGCGGTCGCCTTCGGCGGGATCCGCCCGATCACCACCGGCCACTCCACCGGGGCAGCCGGTGCCGCGTACTGGTGGAAGGTCATCTGCCGGGCCTGCTGCACGCTGCCGTGCACGGTGGCGCTGCCGTAGATGCCGTTCCTGACCTGCCCGTCCTGCACGTGCCCGCCCCCGCCGCCCGACCCGCTGAACCGGCCTCCATTATGGGAGCCGGAAACGGCGCTGCCGTGCCGCCCGGGGATCGGGCGGCACGGCAGCGTTCGTGACGGGCGGGACGGGGTCAGGCCGTGAAGTAGCCGCTCAGGTCGGCGATCACGTGGGTGTCACCCCAGTTGTTGAAGAACGTCACCCGGCCGTCCACGACCGGGACGACGACCAGGTTGGCCCTGGTCTGCCCGGCCGTGAAGTTGAGGTTCGACACGCCGGGGCGGTCGGTGCCGTGCGGGTAGACGATCAGGTGGCCGTCCGCCGTCGGCTCGGTGACCGTGACGTTGAGGACCACGGCGGTGACGCCGGTGGCCGGCACGCCCTCCAGGCCCGTCACCCGCATGCTGACGACGCCGCCGCCGCTCACCGCTCCGGCTCGGGCGCCGACACCGTTGCGGGTGTCCAGCAGCCGGACGGGGGTGGTGGGGGAGTAGGTCGAGCCGGAGTCGCCGTAGTAGCCGGTGACGTCGGCGATCAGGTCGACGTCGCCCGCGCTGTTGCGCAGGTCGACCTTGCCGTTGACGACCGGGACCGTCACCAGGTTGGCGACGATCTTTCCGGCTTCGTAGTTGAGGTTGGAGACGTTCGGCAGGGGCCGGCCGTCGGGGTAGACGATGATGTGGCCGGAGCCGGTCGGGTTGACGGCGGTGACGTTCATGACGACGGCGGTGACGCCGGTCGACGGGACGCCCTTGACGCCGGCCACCTGGAGGCTGACCACGCCGCCCGCGCCGACCCGCTGGGCGGGGGCGCCGGTGCCGTCCCGGGTGTCCAGGAAACGGGCCGGGGTGATCGGGGAGAACGCCGATCCGGCGGCCCCGTCGGTGTAGTAGCCGGTGACGTCGGCGATCAGGTCGACGTCGCCCGCGCTGTTGCGCAGGTCGACCTTGCCGTTGACGACCGGGACCGTCACCAGGTTCGGGACGATCTTTCCGGCTTCGTAGTTGAGGTTGGAGACGTTCGGCAGCGGCTGGCCGTCGGGGTAGACGATGATGTGGCCGGAGCCGGTCGGGTTGACGGCGGTGACGTTCATGACGACGGCGGTGACGCCGGTCGACGGGACGCCCTTGACGCCGGCCACCTGGAGGCTGACCACGCCGCCCGCGCCGACCCGCTGGGCGGGGGCGCCGGTGCCGTCCCGGGTGTCCAGGAAGCGGGCCGGGGTGATCGGGACGAACCGGCTCTTGGACGGGGTGGTGGCGGCGGTGACGGTGAAGGCGTCGGGGAGCGAGACCCCGTAGACGCCGTCGAGTTCGATGTTGTACTTACCCGGCGCCAGGCTCCTGGTGTCGAGCAGCACGTCGAGCGCGGTGCCGTCGGCGTTCACCGAGACGGTCTCCAGGAACTGCGTGCCGGAGGCGCCGCTGCCCACCAGCTTCGCCTTGCTGCCCAGGGTCAGTCCGGAGCCCCGGACGACGGCCTGGACCCTCGTCCCGGCGGCGCCGGTGGAGGGGCTGACGGACGCCAGGAAGGGCCACGGCTGCGGTCGCGGGCAGGAGGAGTCGCAGGTGCCCTGCACGCTGTACTCGACCGGCGTGCCCGCGAGGGCGTTGGTCACGACCAGCACGGCCTGCTCGGCCTGGGAATCGGACATGCACCGGCCCCCGAAGGCCCCGTAGGAGGAGGTGCACTGGTAGCCGTACTCGTCGGTCCACTTGGAGCCCCGGAGCAGGCGCAGCTGCGGGATGTCGGCAAGTCCGGTGGCGCTGCTGGTGCCGACCACGTTGAAGGACTGATTGGCCTTCATGTCGACCACCGCGCAGTAGGCGGTCGAGTCCTCGGTGAGCACCCCGCTGTGCTGCGGGAAGCCGTCGACGGAGGCCGGGTTCGCGGCACACTCGGGAGCCCAGCCCGCGGCCGTCTGGAACTTCCAGGCGTCCACGCTGGTGCGGATCGGCTTGCCCTGGTACCCGGAAGCGAGCACGAGCGCGGTGTACGTGCTCGACCCCGTGAGCCGGCAGGAGACGCCGAACTGGGTGCAGAGCGGCTTGCCCTCGCCGTCGATCACGCTGAGCAGCGCGTTCTTCCCGTACGGGCCGTCCGAGGTCCGGATGCCCAGCGTGTACTTGTCGCTGCTCGCGCCGGTGAGCCGGACGCAGCGGGCGTCCAGCGCCGAGGCCAGGTCGAAGGAGGCGCCGGGGCCGCCGACCCTGGTCGAGGCCGGGACCAGGCAGTTCGCGCTCGACGAGATGTCGCGCCGGGCGATCTTGTAGGTGTCCGCTCCTCCCCAGCCGTTCAGCAGAGCGGTGTACGGGACGTCGGTGGCGAGCCGACAGGTCTTGGCCGAGTTCCCGTAGGAGACCGCGGTGCAGACCGGCGCGCCGGCCGCGTCGAACACCGTCACGTCGGCGTTGAGCTGGTTCCTGGTGTTGGTGTAGTCGATCAGCTCGGATACGGAGTGCCGGTCGGCGGGCAGGAGCAGGCAGGCCTGCGGCGCGGCGGCCGTCAGCGGGACCTCGACGCCCCAGGAGCCGTCGAACCCGCTCTGCGGCCAGGCGGTGCAGCCGGCGGTCTCCTCGGTCCGGTGGACCACCAGTCCGTAGGCCTTGGACGGGGTTCCGGTCAGCACGACGCGGAACGGGGCGGTGCCGGTCAGCTTGCAGGTGGTCGAGCCGCCGATGTCGCACTGCTTGGCGCCCGAGGCGTCGACGACCCGCCCGCCGGCCGTGGTGCCGTCGGCGGGCGGCCGGTTGATCAGGTAGACGCCCTTGCCGGAGGCGGTCGGCAGGGTCAGGCAGAGCTGCTGGCCCGGCCCGCCGAAGGTGCCGGTGGCCGGGCCGGCCGTCAGACCGCTGTCGTTGGCCGCGACGCAGCCCCGGGTCTCCTTGGCCGAGTGGAAGGCCATGCCGAACGCGCCGACGGAGACCGCGTACGGGTCGACGGCCCAGGTGTAGTCACCCGGCGTCAGCTCGCAGGATCCCTGGGAGCAGAGCCCGCCCTGCGGGGCCCCGTCGGCGGTGTACAGCCCGCCGGCGACGGAGCCGTCGGCCTGGAGGACCGTCCCGAACTCGTACTGTGCGGACTCCGGGACGCGCAGCGTGCGGCAGCGGGTGACCGGGGTCGGGTCCGGGGAGACGCCGAACGCCTGCGGCTCGACCAGCGTGCAGCCCTCCGGGCGGGAGAGCCGCGCCGCGAAGAAGTCGTACGTCAGGGCGGTGGCGTTGTAGCGCTGGGCGGTGATCCGGTACGGGGCGGTGCCGGTGAGGCGGCAGTCGGGGGAGGCCCACTTGTCGCAGACCGGGGTGCCCGTGGCGTCGTAGACGACGGTGGTGGCGCCCCGGACGGTGGCTCCGGTGCGGAGCATGTCGCCGGCGGCGAGGCCGTTCACCTGGTAGCAGTCACCGGCCGAGCCGAGCGCCAGGTCGCCCTGGTACACGGTCGGGGCGCCGAGGGTGAGGTCGGCGGGGCCGATCGTGCGGCAGGCGGTGGTGGACCGCAGCGGCAGGTACGAGAGCGCGAGCGCGGTCGGCGAGCTGCTGACGGTGCCGACCTTCAGTGTGTACGTGCCGGCCCGGGTGGTGGCGCAGCGCAGGGACTGGCTGCTGCCCCAGCTCGGGCCGACCGGGTCGTCGCAGGTCACGGCGGTGCCGTCGGGGGCGACCACGGACGGGATCAGGGATCCCTGGGCGGCGGCGATCTGTACGAGCAGCAGGTCCTTCTGCTGCGGCAGGTCGATGCCGAAGGTGACGGTCCCGCTCTGGTCGACGGTGCAGCTCGCCACGGTGTTGGGCTGCAGCGCCGCCGGGCACGGGCCGCTCGGGTCGGCCTGCCGCAGCTGCTGGGCGAGGGCCTCCTGGTCGGCCTTCCGGTCCGGCGCGGCGGCGGCCGGGGCGTCCGCGCCCGCGGCCGGGTCCGGCTTGACGCCCGGGTCCGCCGGGGCGCCCGCCTGCGGCGAGGCGGTGGCGGCCGTCGGTGCGGCTCCCACGGCCTGGGCCGGTGCGGCCTGGCCCATCAGCGAGGCCAGGACGGTCAACAGGAGGGCTCCGGAGGCGGCTGCGCGGCCTCCTCCCCCTCGCTTTCGTCGTTCTCGTCTGCCGATCGGCAGCACGTTCATCTACTCCCCCCACCTTGGACAGGTCGTGCGCACGGAAAGCGCACATGTGCTCGAGCTGGCGGAGTCTAGCGGGGCGTCTACATCCGGTGCCACGGGATAGCCGGTCCTGACCAGTCCCTTCCGCGCCCCGCGCCCAGGCCGTTCCGGGAACCGGTGGCGTGACGTAGCGTCCGTCGGTATGGCCCTCGATCAGGCGTACGTGAACCAGCTCTTCCTCCCGGGCACCTACGCCCACGGCGTTCCGTACGAACTCCTGCGGGAACTCCGCGAGTCCGTCCCCGTCTGCTGGGTCGAGGAGCCTCCCGTCGGCGGGTGGCCGGGCGGGCCGGGGTACTGGGCGGTGCTGCGGCACGCGGATGTGAAGCACGTGCTGCGCAGCCCCGAGCTGTTCTCCTCGCACCTGGGGGCCACGCAGATCCGTGACCCCGACTGCCCGGCGGACCTGGCGTTCGCGCGGGCGATGATGCTCAACCAGGACCCGCCCGACCACTCCCGGCTGCGCCGGATCGTCGCCGGGGCGTTCACCCCGCGTGCCCTGGCGGAGCTGGCCGGGGCGGTGGACGGGCGGGTGCGGGAGCTGGTGGAGGAGGTCCGCCCCTCGGGCCGGGCGGACTTCGTTCGGCTCGCCGCCGACCTGCCGGTGTGGACGCTGGCCCGGGTGATGGGCGTGCCGGAGCAGGACCGGGGGTTGCTGCTGGACTGGGCGAACCGGGTGATCGGCTACCAGGACGCCGACTACGCCCACTCCGGCACCGCCGATCCGGCCGCGCTCACCGAACTCGGCCGTGCCGCGCTCGCCCGCCGTCCGACCACTCGGACCGGTCCGGACGGCCGCCCGGTCAACCCCCGTTCCCGCGCCGCCCTGGCGGACATGTTCGCCTACGCCCACGGCCTGGCCCGGCGGCCCGCCCCGGGCGGCCTGCTCTCCCGGACGCTCGAAGCGGGGCTGACGGTCGAGGAGTTCGAGACGATGTTCTTCCTCTTCGCCGTCGCCGGGAACGAGACCGTCCGCAACGGCCTGCCCGGCGGCCTGTACGCCCTGCTGAGCCATCCGGAGCAGTACGAACTGCTATGCGAGAGAACGGAGTTGATCCCCTCCGCCGTCGAGGAGATGCTGCGCTGGTGGCCGCCCGTCATGGACTTCCGCCGCACCGCGACGCGGGACGTGGAGCTGGGCGGACGGGCGATCCGGCGGGGGGACAAGGTGGTGGTCTACCACGCCTCCGCGAACCGGGACGGGGCGGTGTTCCCCGACCCGGACCGGTTCGACGTCACCCGTAGCCCGAACGACCATGTGAGTTTCGGGTACGGTCCGCACTTCTGCCTCGGTGCCCAACTCGCCCGCCTGCAGCTGAGGTCGGCGCTGCGCTGCCTGGTCGAGCGGCTGCCGGGGCTCCGGCTCGTGCCGGGGCGGCCGCCGCGGCGGCTGGTCTCCAACTTCCAGAACGGGCTCAAGTCACTGTGGGTCCAGTGGGGTTGAGACCGCCCTCCGGGTGCGCCCGGTGCGTCACTCGAAGCGCTCGGGGTCGCCGGCCCCGCGCCGGGTGATCTCCGCCTCGCCGCTGGAGAAGTCGACGACCGTCGTCGGCACCGTGCCGCAGTCGCCGGAGTCCAGCACGGCGTCCAGTTGGTGGTCGAGCCGCTCCTTGATCTCCCAGCCCTGGGTCATCGGCTCGTCCTCGCCGGGGAGGAGCAGGGTGCTGGAGACCAGGGGCTCGCCGAGCTCGGCGAGCAGGGCCCTGGTGACGACGTGGTCGGGGATCCTGACGCCGACCGTCTTCTTCTTCGGGTGCAGCAGGCGGCGCGGCACCTCCTTGGTGGCGGGGAGGATGAAGGTGTAGCTGCCCGGCGTCGCGGCCTTGATCGCGCGGAAGACGTTGTTGTCGATGTGGACGAACTGGCCCAGTTGGGCGAAGTCCATGCACATGAGGGTGAAGTGGTGGCGGTCGTCGAGGCGCCGGATCGACCGGATCCGTTCGAGGCCGTCGCGGTTGTCCAGCTGGCAGCCCAGGGCGAAACAGGAGTCGGTCGGGTACGCGATGAGGTCCCCGGAGCGGAGGCCGGCGGCCACGGAGCCGATGGTGCGCGGCTGGGGGGACTCTGGATGCACGTCGAAGTACTTCGCCATTGGTCGACCCTAAGCGATCCCGGCCCCCGACCGCTGCACGGCGGGCCAGCGGGTACGGGCAGCGGGTACGGCCAGCGGGTACGGGCAGGGCGGACGGCCGGCCGCCGGAGCGGTCAGCCCGCGCAGTCCGGGCACAGCCCCCGGTAGGTGACCTCCGCCTGCGCCACGACGAACCCGAAGCGCTGCTCGGCCGGCAGGTCGGCCAGCGGATCGCCCTGCGGGTGGACGTCGCGGATGGCGCCGCAGCCGGTGCAGACCAGGTGCTGGTGCGGGTGGTGCGCGTTCGGGTCGTAGCGCTTGGCGCGCCCGTCGGTGGCGACCTCGACGACCTCACCCAGGGTGACCAGTTCGCCGAGCGTGTTGTAGACCGTCGCCCGGGAGATCTCCGGGAGGCGCTCCGCGGCCCGGGCGTGCACCTCGTCGGCGGTCAGGTGCACGTGCTCGCCGTCCAGGACCTCGGCCACGACACGCCGCTGGGAGGTGAGGCGCCAGCCGCGCCCGCGCAGCCGCTCCAGGAGGTCACTCATATCGGTTCACCTATTCAGGTAATGGGGAGGACCGGAGTTTACCAATGCGCTTCCGGTGCCCTCCGGATCCCGATCGGATATGGGCTTGGTGTCTTTCTTGACTTGGATTCCGTCCACCGTAGGATCGGCTCCGGCGCTAGCCTGGACAGCAGCAGCACGTGACTCCCGTCACCACTCCCGTCACCGCCGTGCGCGGTGCCGAGCGGGAACACCACGGGGCGCACCAGGCCAGACCGCAGCAGTAGGTGCCGTAGGTAGCAGATGAAGACACCGTGATCCGCCTTGTGAGGGAAGGATTCCCATGTCTGACAACCACGATGCAACCGGCGTAGAGGCGAACGCGGAGGGCTGCCCGGTGAACCACGGGCGCGCGCCGCACCCCACCCAGGGCGGCGGGAACCGCCAGTGGTGGCCGGAACGGCTCAATCTGAAGATCCTCGCGAAGAATCCCGCCGTGGCCAATCCGCTCGGCGCGGAGTTCGACTACGCCGAGGCCTTCAAGACCCTCGACCTCCCGGCCGTCAAGCGGGACATCCAGGAGGCCCTCACCACGTCGCGGGACTGGTGGCCGGCCGACTTCGGCTACTACGGCCCCTTCATCATCCGGATGGCCTGGCACAGCGCCGGCACCTACCGGATCAGCGACGGCCGCGGCGGCGCCGGCGGCGGCCAGCAGCGCTTCGCCCCGCTGAACAGCTGGCCGGACAACGCCAGCCTGGACAAGGCCCGCCGCCTGCTGTGGCCGGTGAAGAAGAAGTACGGGCGCGCCCTGTCCTGGGCCGACCTGATCATCCTGTCCGGCAACGTGGCCCTGGAGGGCATGGGCTTCCGGACCTTCGGCTTCGGCGGCGGCCGGGTCGACGAGTGGGAGCCGGACGAGGACGTCTACTGGGGCCCCGAGACCACCTGGCTCGGCGACGAGCGCTACACCGGCGACCGGCAGCTGGAGAACCCGCTGGCCGCCGTCCAGATGGGCCTGATCTACGTCAACCCCGAGGGCCCCAACGGCAACCCCGACCCGCTCGCCGCCGCCCGCGACATCCGCGAGACCTTCTACCGGATGGCGATGAACGACGAGGAGACCGTCGCGCTGATCGCCGGCGGCCACACCTTCGGCAAGACCCACGGCGCCGGCCCGGCCGACAACGTCGGCCCGGACCCCGAGGCCGCCCCCATGGAGCAGCAGGGCCTCGGCTGGAAGAGCAGCTTCCGCACCGGCGTGGGCGCCGACGCGATCACCAGCGGTCTGGAGGTCACCTGGACGGCCACCCCGATCACCTGGGACAACAGCTTCTTCGAGACGCTGTTCGGCTACGAGTGGGAGCTCACCAAGAGCCCGGCCGGCGCCTGGCAGTACAAGCCCAAGGACGGCGGCGGCGAGGGCACCGTGCCGGACGCGCACGTCCCGGGCAAGCGGCACGCCCCGAACATGCTCACCACCGACCTCTCGCTGCGCTTCGACCCGGTCTACGAGCCGATCTCCCGGCGCTTCCTGGAGAACCCGGAGGAGTTCGCCGACGCCTTCGCCCGCGCCTGGTACAAGCTGACCCACCGCGACATGGGCCCGGTCGTCCGCTACCTCGGCCCGGAGGTCCCCGCCGAGCACCTGCTCTGGCAGGACCCGCTGCCGGAGGTCACGTACCAGCGGATCGGCGCGGCCGACGTCGCCGACCTCAAGCGGCGGATCACCGCCACCGGCCTGTCGGTGTCCGAGCTGGTCTCCACCGCCTGGGCGGCCGCCTCCTCGTTCCGCTCCAGCGACAAGCGCGGCGGCGCCAACGGCGGCCGCATCCGGCTCCAGCCGCAGATCGGCTGGGAGGTCAACGAGCCCGACCGGCTGGCCACGGTGCTGCGCGCCCTGGAGGGCGTCCAGCGGGAGTTCAACGCGCAGGCCGGCGAGAAGCAGGTCTCGCTCGCGGACCTGGTGGTGCTGGCCGGCGGCGTCGGCGTCGAGCAGGCCGCGAAGGCGGCCGGCCTGGCCGTCGAGGTGCCCTTCGAGCCCGGCCGGGTGGACGCGCCGCAGGAGCTGACCGACACCGAGTCCTTCGCCGCGCTGGAGCCCAAGGCGGACGGCTTCCGCAACTGGGTCGGCAAGGGCAACCGGCTGCCGGCCGAGTACCTGCTGCTCGACAAGGCCAACCTGCTGGGCGTCAGCGCCCCCGAGCTGACCGTGCTGGTCGGCGGCCTGCGCGTGCTGGGCGCCAACCACGGCGGGTCCGCGCACGGGGTGCTCACCGGGACGCCGGGCGTGCTGACGAACGACTACTTCGTCAACCTGCTGGACCTGGGCACCAGTTGGAAGGCCACCTCGGAGGACGCGCACACCTTCGAGGGCCGGGACGAGTCCGGCCGGGTGAAGTGGACCGGCACCCGCGCCGACCTGGTCTTCGGCTCGAACGCCGAACTGCGCGCCGTCGCCGAGGTGTACGCGAGCGACGACGCCAAGGAGAAGTTCGTCGAGGACTTCGTCGCGGCCTGGGCCAAGGTCATGAACGCGGACCGCTTCGACCTGGCGTGATCCGCACCCGCGGCTGACGCGGCGGGAGCCCGGGGTGTCGACCCCGGGCTCCCGCCGCCGCTACCGGGCGGCCTCCGCGGACCCCACGCTGACCAGCCCGGTCTCGTACGCCGCGACCACCACCTGGGCCCGGTCCCGCAGGCCCAGCTTGCCGAGGATCCGGGCCACGTGCGTCTTCACCGTCGCCTCGGACAGCCCCAGCCGGGCGGCGAGTTCGGCGTTGCTGAGGCCGCGGGCGAGCAGCGCCATCACCTCCAGCTCGCGCGGGGTGAGCGTGCCCAGCTCCCGGTGCGGGGCGACGGCGGCGGCGCCCGGGTCGTCCGGGCGGGCGAAGCGCTCGACCAGGCGGCGGGTGATCGCCGGGGCGAGCAGCGCGTCCCCGGTGCGGACCAGCCGGACGGCGGCCGCCAGGTGCTCCGGGGTGACGTCCTTCAGCAGGAAGCCGCTGGCCCCGGCGGCCATCGCCGCGTAGACGTAGTGGTCGAGGTCGAAGGTGGTCAGCATGATGATCCGCGGCGGCTGCCGCGCCCCGTCCGCCAGGATCCGGCGGGCGGCCTCCAGCCCGTCCAGGCCGGGCATCCGGATGTCCAGCAGCACCACGTCCGGCCTGGTGCGCCGGACGGCGGCGACGGCCTGTTCGCCGTCCTCGGCCTCGGCCACCACGTCGATGCCCTCCGACTCCAGGATCAGCCGGAACCCGGTGCGGACCAGGTCCTGGTCGTCGGCGACCACCACCCGCAGCGGCTGCTCGTTCATGAACTCTCCAGGGGGACAAGGGCCTTGACGCGGTAGCCGCCGCGCGGCCGGGGGCCGGTGTGCAGGGTGCCGCCGTAGACGGCGAGGCGTTCGCGCAGGCCGAGCAGGCCGCGTCCGTTGCCGGTGGCGGCGGCGCCGGTGGGGCGGCCGCCGGTGTCGGTGACCTCGACCAGCAGGCGGTCGGGGGCGTACTCGACGGTCACCGCGGCGTCGGCGCCGGACGCGTGCTTGACGGTGTTGGTGAGCGCCTCCTGGACCACCCGGTAGGCGGCCAGCTCGACCCCGGGCGGGACGGGCCGGCGCTCGCCGCGGACGGTCAGCTCGACCGGCAGCCCGGCCTGCCGGACGCCGTGGACCAGCGCCTCCAGGCGGCCGAGGCCCGGCTGCGGGCTGAGGTCGGCCTCGGCGGCCGGGTCGCCGGCGCTCTCCGAGTCGATGGTCAACAGGCCCATCACGTGCCGCAGTTCGGTCATCGCCGCGCGCCCGCCGGACTCCACCGCGGCCATCGCCTCGCGGGCCTTGTCCGGGGCGGTGTCCAGGATCTTGCGGGCCGCCCCGGCCTGGATCGTCATCATGCTCACGTTGTGGGTGACGACGTCGTGCAACTCCCGGGCGATCCGGGCCCGTTCGAGCTCCACCGCGCGCTCCAGCGCGGCCAGCTGCCCGCGCTCCAGGGCGGAGAGCCGCTCCCGCCCCTCGTCCACCCGGCGGCGCCACATCCGCAGTTCGTAGGCGACCGCGAACACCGGCACCAGGACCAGGACGGCCATCACCCCGTTGGGGAAGTGCGGCAGTTTGGCCGCGGCGAAGAGCACCACGAGGGCGGCGGTCGCGGCCGGCAGGCTCAGCAGCAGGGCCGTCGCACGGCGCCCGTACGCGGCGGCGCTGTACGCGGCGACGATCACCGCCACGCCCGCCGCGTACGCGATGTCCTCCGACTCGTGCCGGACCAGCAGCGCGGCGGGCAGTACCACCCAGAGGACCGCCAGCGGGTGGCGCCGGCGCAGCACCAGCGGCAGCGGGACGAGCGGCACCAGCAGCAGCAACAGGCTGTGCCGGTCCGGATGGCCGGGGTTCTGCGCGATGGTCGCGTAGCGCCCGCCGGTGAGCGCGAGGAAGAGGGCCAGGGCCAGGTCGAAGGCCAGGCCGCGCCGGGTCGGCCGGGGCGGCGGAGGCATGCCCGGGCCGCCGGCCAGCCGGACCGCCGCGCGCAGCCGCCGCACCGTCGGATGGTTGATCACCGGGACATTGTGGGGGCCGCGGGCGCCGGGGGACAGCCCCGCGGGTGGCGGGCGGCGGGTACACCCGGCGACTACGTCGGAAGGATGACGCCGCGCCCGGGTCCGCCGGACGCGGTAGCGATGGTGCGGCGGACGGCTGACGCGGGCGCGGGCCGCCCGTTCGTACCTTCGTCCTCGTCACCAGGCGGGCAACGACGAGGAGCGGGGACATGAGCGGCGATCCGGTGATCGAACTGAACGGGGTGAGCCGTCACTACGAGGGCGCCCGGGCGGCCCTGGACGGGGTCACGCTGAGCGTGCGGGCGGGGGAGTCGGTGGCCGTGCTCGGCCCGTCCGGCAGCGGGAAGTCCACCCTGCTGAACCTGGTCGCCGGGCTGGACCGGCCGAGCGCCGGGACGGTCACCGTGGCCGGGGTGCGGGTGGACCGGCTGGGCGAGGCGGCCTCGGCCCGCTACCGGCGCGGCACGATCGGCATGGTGTTCCAGTTCTTCAACCTGCTGGACGACCTCACCGTGGCCGACAACGTGGTGCTGGCCGGCGAACTGGCCGGCGTCCCGCGTGCCGAGGCCCGGCGCCGGGCCGCCGAACTGCTGGAGAGCCTCGGCATCGACCGGCACGCCCGCGCCCACCCGGGCCGGCTCTCCGGAGGTGAGCGCCAACGCGTCGCGGTGGCACGGGCGTTGATGAACCGGCCGACACTGCTGCTGGCGGACGAGCCGACCGGGGCGCTGGACTCGGCCTCGGGCGAGGACGTCAAGGAGCTGTTCCGGGAACTGCACGAGGACGGGCAGACCGTCCTGCTCGTCACCCACGACCTGACCCTGGCCGAGGACTGCGCCACCCGCACCGTGCGGATGCGGGACGGCCGGGTCGAGGCGGACTCGGGTCCGGGGTCGACTTCGGGGCCGGACGTGGCTTCGGCCGCGGCCGCGGCTTCGACTTCGGGTACGGCTCCGGGCCCGGCGGTGACGGCATGAGCGCGCTCGGCAGGGTCGTCCGGGCCGGTGTGCGCAGGCGCCGGGCGCAGTCCGTCGCGGTCGGGCTGGCCGCCCTGGTGGCCACCACCTGCTCCGTCCTCGGCGGCTCGCTGCTGGTCGCCTCCCAGGACCCCTTCGACCAGGCCTTCGACCACCAGCGCGGCGCCCACCTCACCGCGCGCTTCGACGGCGCCCGGGCGAGCGCCGACCAGTTCGCCGCCACCGCGCACGCCCCCGGGGTGGCGGCCGCCGCCGGGCCGTACCGCACCGTCACCGTCGACCCCGAGCCGGGCCCCGGCCTGGGCGTGCCGCCCGGGGTGACGATGGGGCCGATGACCGTCGCCGGGCGTGGCTCGGCCGCCGTCGGCGTCGACAACGTCACTCTGGTCCAAGGGAGTTGGCCGCAGCAGCCGGGCGAGGTGGTGGTCGACGCCGGATACCACGACCAGCCGAGGGGGCTAGGCGGCAGCCTGCGGGTGCCCGGCCTGCCGGGGGCGCCGACCCTCAAGGTCGTCGGCCTCGCCCGCTCCGTCAGCCGTACCGCCGACGCCTGGGTGACCCCGGAGACCGTCGCCGCCCTCACCGCGCCCGGCAGCACCCCCGGCTACCAGATGCTCTACCGCTTCACCGACGCCGGCAGCGCCGACGCCATGGCCGCCGACCGGGCCGCCGTCACCGCCGCCGCCCCCGCCGGGGCGCTCACCGGCGCCCAGTCCTGGCTCACCGCCAAACAGGGATCGGACCGCAACACCGCGCTGTTCCTGCCCTTCATGGTGGCCTTCGGCCTGCTCGGCATGGCGATGTCCGTGCTGGTCGCGGGCAATGTGGTGGCCGGCGCGGTCGGCACCGCCACCCGGCGGATCGGCGTACTCAAGGCGCTCGGCTGCACCCCCGCCCAGGTGGTGCGGGCGTACGTCGCCCAGGCGCTGGTCCCGGCCGCCGTCGGCACCCTGCTCGGGGTCGTCGTGGGCAACGCGCTGACCGTCCCGGTGCTCGCCACCACCGGCTCGCTGTACGGCACCGACACCTCCGGCCTCGCCCCCTGGGTGGACGTCGCGGTGGCCGGCGGCACCCTGGCCGCCGTCGCGCTGGTCGCCTGGGCCGCAGCCGCCCGGGCCGGCCGGCTGCGCACGGTGGACGCGCTCGCCGTCGGCCGGACCGCGGGCGGCACCCGGCGGGACGTCCTGGCCGCCCGCGCCGCCGCACTGGCCGCCCGGCTGCCGCTGCCCCGGCCGCTCAGCCTCGGCCTCGCCCAGCCCTTCGCCCGCCCGGCCCGCGCGGCCGGAATGCTCGCGGCGGTGCTGTTCGGCACGGCGGCGGCCGTCTTCGCGGTGGGCATGGGCGGGACGATGAGCTGGGTGCAGGAGGCGAAGACCCGCGACGCGGGGGACGTCGCGGTGCACCCGGTCCGGCCGGACGGCCCGCCCGGAACGGCGCCGGCCAGTCCCGTCCCGGCCGACCGGGCCGTGGTCACCGCCGCGCTGGACGCCCAGCCGGGCACCGCCGGGTACCTCGGCAACGGCACCGAGGACGTCACCGTCCCCGGGGTGGCCGGCGCCACCACGGTGACCGCCTTCGACGGCGACTCCTCCCGGGCGGGCTACAAGATGGTCAGCGGCCGCTGGTACCGGGGCCCGGGCGAGGCCGTCGCCCCGTCCACCTTCCTGACCGAGGCCTCCGTCAACCTCGGAGACCAGGTGACCTTCACGACCCACGGCCGGGCCGTCACCGTCCGGATCGTCGGCGAGGTCTTCGACCCGCACGTGCAGACCAACGAACTGCTCACCGACGCCGGCAGCTACCCGCCCGGAACGGCCCCGACCCCCGACTTCTGGTTCGTCAAGCTGAAGCCGGGCACCGACCGCGCCGGTTACGCCGCCGCCCTCACCGCCGCGCTCGCCCCGGCACACATGACCGCCGACACCGGCGGGCCGCACGGCTCCAGCGGCTCGATCGCCGCCCTGAACTCGCTCACCGCCACGCTCACCCTGCTGCTGCTCGTGGTCGCCGGGCTCGGGGTGTTCAACACCGTCGTCCTGGAGATCCGCGAGCGCACCCGGGACACCGGCGTCGCCAAGGCGCTCGGCATGACCCCGGCCCAGACCGTGGGCGTCGTCCTCGCCTCGGTCCTGCTGGTCGGCGCCGTCGGCGGCGCGCTCGGCCTGCCGGTGGGGCTGCTGCTGCACGGCCTGACGGTGCCCGCGATGGGCCGCAGCGCCGGGCTGAACTTCCCGCCCGCCGCGCTGGACGTCTTCGGCACCCCGGCGCTGGTCCTGCTCGGCCTCGGCGGCGTGCCGATCGCCCTGCTCGGCGCGCTGCTCCCGGCCGTACGGGCGGCGCGGGCGCGCACCGTGGACGCGCTGCGGGCGGAGTGACGGCGGGGGCCGTACGGAACCGGACGCCCGGTCCCGAACGGCCCCCGCGGCTCAGGAGGCCCCCGCGCGGCTCAGAAGGCCCCGTGCCACTCAGGAGGCCCCCGCGTCGTCCGCCTTCTGCTCGGCCGCCCGGACCCGCTCGGCGAACTCGCGCGCGTCGATCCGCTCGACCGAGGCCCCGTGCCGGGCGGCCAGCTCGTCCGCCGGGGCGGGCGAGGACTCCCGGAGCTCCACGGCGAGCAGCGCCCCGCCGTCCGGCACCCGGGGCGAGAGCATGATCAGCCCGGCGCCGCCCTCGCTCGCCTGGTGCTCCTCGGCCGCGTTGCCGAGCGCCGCGCCGGCCGCGAAGCCCAGCAGCACGCCGACCGGCCCGCCGAGCAGCCCGATCAGGCCGCCCAGCACACCCGAGCCGACGGTCGCCACCCCCGCGCCCCGGGTGAAGGTGTCCGCGACCTCCAGCAGCCCGTCGGCGCTGCGCTCCATCGCCGCCACCATCCGCAGGCCCGGCAGGTGCTGCGCCTCGTCGAAGGCCGGGCGCCAGGCGGCGGCCTCGGGGAAGGTCAGCAGGACGACGTTGTGCTGGTCGCTCATCGCGCTCCGATCGGGCCGGGGCCGGAGGTGGCCGGGCTTCCATCGTGACCCCCGGTGCGGGGCGCTGCCACCCCGGCGGCCTCAGCGCGGTTCGTCCGCCGGGTGGTTGAACACCGGCCCGAGGTCCGGCGGGAGGTGGTCGACGAGCAGGGCGACGGCCTCCTCCGGGGTGGCGGGCGTGCCGAGCACCCCGGCGCCGCCCTGGCCGCGGACCTGGTAGCCGCCGCCGTCCAGCGGCACGGCGAACGGCACGCCCGCGGCGGTCCACGGGGCCAAGGTCGACAGGCTGAAGTGCAGGTCGTGGTGGCTGGTCCAGGGGAAGAGCCGGCCCAGTCGGGGCTCGGCGCGGGCGGCCTTCAGCAGCCGCACCAGGCCGTCGTGGCAGCTGCCGGGGCCGTGCCCGATGTCCTGCTGGAGCCATTCCCAGGACAGGACGATCCCTTCCCAGCGGGCCTCCACCGCGGCCTCGGGACCGATCGCGCGGGCGGCGGCGACGTCCGGCAGGACGGGCTTGGGCAGGACGTCCCTCTGATCATCTGATCGCATGGTGAGCAGTTTGCCCCAGTGCTGCCCGGAACGGAGAGGGTCGTCGAGTCGGGGTGGCTTCGCTGGTCGAACGTCGGTCAGTCCGAGGCATCCTGTCGGTCGATCAGATCATCGAGGCGGATTCCTTGCGCCGGGCTGTCGCTGCCGTCGCCGCAGGCTACCCGGCCGCGCCGCGCAGGCGGCGCCAGGTGCGGCCGACGGAGGCGAGCCCGGAGCGGCCGTCGGCGGGGGTGGCGGACTCCCAGGTGCGGGCGGCCTCGGTGAGGGTTTCCGCGGGTTCGGCCGGGGCTGCCGGGGCGTGGGGGGTGCCGGTCCGGGCGGCGCGGGCGGCGCGCAGGAGGTCCTCCGGTCCGAGCGCGTCGAGCCTCGTCCGGGCGTGGGCGAGCAGGGCGGCGCAGGCGTCGGTGATCGCGGGCTCGCCGAGCGGGCGGGCGGGCAGGCCGAGGCCTTCGGCCAACTGCCCTTCCAGGGCGGTGCGCAGGTCCTGGACGGAGAGGTCGCGGACGGTCAGCGACAGGTGGGCGGACAGGCCCCCGGCGCCGACCGCCCGGTGGGCGAAGCCGCGCGGGATGTAGAGCACGCCGCCGGGTTCCAGGACGCCGTGCAGGCGCAGCGGGGAGCGCTCGTCCTCGGGGAGTTCGCCGAGCCGCCAGTCCGCCGTCGTCGGCGCGTCGTGGACGTACCAGGTCTTGCGTCCGGCGGCCTGGAGGACGAACACGTCGGCGTCGTCGCGGTGCACGGCGAGGCCCTGGGCGCCGGCCGGGGTGACGAAGAAGAAGGCCTCCACCCGCCGGTCGAGTTCCTCGGAGAGCCGCGCCACCAGTTCGCCGGTCGGGCGGTGCCACTGGTCGACGCAGCGCAGCAGCAGGGTCGCCCCGCGGCGCAGCTGGGCGAGCACCTTCGCGCGGTCCGCGAAGCCGTGGTGCGCCGTGCCGTTGACGGTGCGCGAGGTGGTGAAGGCCTCCGGCGGGATGGTCACCTTGTCGGAGCGGACCATCTCCAGGTAGGGCGTGCGCAGCAGCCCGCCGTCGAAGGCGGCGTCGAGTTCGTCGAGGTCGAACGGCGAGGCGGGCGCGGCGGGCGAGGCGGGCGCCTCCGGGGCCTTCCGGGGGAAGAGCGCGGGCTCGCGCTGCCACTGGCGGCCGGTGAAGCCGTCGACGTCGCCGACCCAGTCGGCCAGTGTGGGCGATTCCATGGTGTGTCCCGTGGTGTCAGGGGTCTTCCGGGGCGGCGGGGGTGTTCCGGAGGCGGCGCCGGGGCGTCAGGCCCGGACCCGCGCCTCGAACCGTACGGCGAGCAGCGAGCGCAGCGGCACCTGCGCGTCCTGCCGCGGGCTGTGGACGACCAGCCGGTTGTCCAGGGCCGCGGTCAGCAGCTGCTCGGCCAGCGGCACGATCAGGTGCTTGGCCCAGCAGCGGGCGCCGTCGAAGCCGAAGGGCATGAACCCGGGTGTCTTCTCCGGGTCCGCGACGCCGTCCCAGCGCTCGGGGCGGAAGTCCAGCGGGTCGGACCAGTAGTCGGGGTGGCGGTGCATCAGCAGCGGGAAGAGCGCGACGTCGTCCTCGGGCCGGATCTCGGGGTGGAGTTCGGTGTAGGCCGCGCCGCCGTTGCGGTAGAGCATCCAGGCGGGCGGGAGCAGGCGCAGGGTCTCCCAGAGGACGTCGGTGAGCTTGGCGCGGTGCTCCGGCAGGTCCCGTTCCGGACCCATGAGCCACAGGGCGTTGCCGGCCAGGGCGGCCACGCCGTCGCAGAGGGTGGCCGTCGCCCGCCGGTACATCGCGATGGCCTGCTTGCGTTCCAGCGTCTCGTCGGCGCCGCGGATCAGTCCGGCCAGTTCGGTGCCCCCGTCCTGGTCGGCGGAGCCGGGCCAGGCGGTGACGGCGCGGTCGACGAGCCGGGAGAGGGTGTCGGAGCGGGTGATGCCGCGCTTCGACAGCAGGGAGACCGGCAGCGGGTCGTCGGAGAACAGCCAGCGGCGCAGGTAGGAGGTGCCCGCGTAGGGCCAGGAGCCGGCCATGCCGCGCGCCGGGGGCGGCGGCTTGCGGATGCCCGCCATGGCGTCCTGCCCCAGTGCGCGGATGGTGCGCGTCGCGCTGTCGTGGGGGATGTCGGAGCCGGCGGCGGGCTTGTAGACCGATCGCTCGGTGGAAAGGACGGGGCGGGCCGCGACGATTTCGGCCATCAGCCGGGAGTCCGAGACGCCGACCTTCGACGGGTCGATCCGGAACACCTTCTCGTCCCTGGCCAGCAGCTCCTGAATCCTCGGGGCGAACACGAGGGAACGGCTGCGCGCGGTTGCCGTCGCCATTTCTTCCACGGGAATCCGGCCTCCAATGCGCAATGGCAGGTCAGTGTGTTCGGCGTGGCGCGCGGAGGAATCCCGGACGCGCCGTGGCGCCGGCGGGGGCACGGCCGACCCGGCCCCCGCCAGCGGCTGGACACGTTAGATAACGTGCAGCACCCACGCGTGGTTCGCGAGGTCGTCGTTCTTCTTGAACTTCTTGACGAGCGCCTTGACCATCTTCATGACTAACTCTCCATTCCGGGGATTGGCGGGTGTGGCGAGAATGCCGCACCCGAGCCGTCAGAGATATTCGGCATTCCGTTGCCGGAGGCCGAACCGGTTGATCTGTTCATGGACACTAACCGAAACTTCGCCGCCCGGACACCCCCTCGGCAGAGGAATATGCGATCTCTTACGGGCCGTTGACGGCCTATTCGATGGCCGAATCGTTATAACCCCTGGATATCCCCGGGCGGGGGGGTCGGAACGGGAAAGCGAAAGGGCCCCGCGAAGTCGCGGGGCCCTGCTGCCTGCGGCAGTCGGTCGGTCGTGGGGCGTCGGTGTCAGTTGTAGGTCGTGGTGACGGTGACGCCGCCGAAGCCCTGCTGGGCGTAGAGGCTGAAGAAGACGTAGCCGGTCGGCGGGTTGGTGATGGTCAGGGTCTCACCGTTGCCGCCGGTGGCGGACTTGGCCGTGGAGGATCCGGTGGTGGCCCAGGAGCCGGCGTTGTAGTAGAGGTCGGCGTTGCCGGTGCCCCCGCTGGTGGTGATGGTCAGCTGCTTCACGCCGGCCGGCAGGTTCAGGAAGCTGTAGCTGTAGTTCCCGGTGGTGGCGGCGACGTTGTCGCGGCGGCAGTTCTTGTCGTACTGCCGGGCGTCGGTGGCGGTGCAGAGCGGGGCCTTGGGCTGCTCGGTGGTGGGCAGCGAGCCGCAGTTGTCGGCGGCGCAGGCCTTGAGCCAGGTGGCGAAGTCGGCGTCGTACGTGGTGCCGATGGTGGTCTTCAGCAGCGTGCGGGCGCCGTTCCAGTCACCGGCGCGGTACTTGGCGAGCAGCGCGTCGACGTCCTGCGGGTGCGACTGGAGCATGTAGCGGACGGCCAGGTAGCCCCAGTTGTAGATCCGGGTGGAGTCCGCGTTGTCGTAGGTGGTGTCGAACAGGGTGCTCAGCGCGTAGGTGCCCTTGCCGGCCTGGGCGACCGCGTCGTCGTAGTGGGCGCCGCGGTAGCTGTAGGAGACGTACTCGGCGAGGCCCTCGACCCACCAGATGGTCGGGGTGGTCATGCCGGCCTCGAAGTCGCCGTACATGTCGTAGCGGCCGTCGAGGTAGTGGGTGTACTCGTGGTTGAGGTTCCAGATCTGGAACTGGGGGCGCAGCCAGGAGGCCTCGTGGGCGATGAAGCGGGCCTGGTTGCCGACCGTGGCCGGGTTGCCCTCCTCGTACATGCCGCCGTTGTCGACGTCGATCTTGTACATCTCCCAGGCGTACAGGCTGTAGTTGTAGTAGTCGTCGAAGACGACGACCTCGAGGTTGGTGTTGTTGTCGTTCGGGACCGGGCCGTTGTCCTTGACCACCTTGTGGAAGAACGCGTCCTGGTTGACCAGGCTGGTGCAGGTGTCGGCGAGCTGCTGCGCGGTCATGTCCTGGGCGCGGATGCGCAGGTTGGCGTTGCAGGTGTGGTCGACGGTGAGCACCAGCGGCACGAGCTTGGCCGGGACGTCACAGGTGCCGTAGTAGGAGCAGTTGCCGGCGTCCTTCTTCTCCGTGAACCAGAGCAGGTTCATGGTGAGCGGACCGGTGTTGCCGACCAGCGGGTAGCGGTTGATCAGGTCCTTGACGATCGGCCGGCCCTGGGCGCGCAGCGCGTCGTTGGCGACCAGGTTGCCGAGCTGGATGCCGATCTTGGTGACGGTGTCGCCGCCGTTGAGCTGGCCGCTGTTGCGGGTGACGAAGGACGACACGGTGGTCGCGAAGGCCGGGTCGGCCTGGAGGGCGGAGACGAACTCCGGCAGGTCGAAGCCGCGCTCGATGACGGTCTCGGTGTTGGCCACGGCGGTGGCCATCGTGGCGGGCCAGCTGCCGGTGTAGTCGTTCAGCAGCCGCTTGACGACGCCGGTGTAGCGGGCGTTCTCCTGGGCGCTGTCGATCAGGGTGACGGCCTCGGCGAGGGTGGCACCGTTGGCGTCGGTGGCGTCCTTGCTGTGCGGGGCGGCGTAGAAGGCGTCCAGCGCACCGCGGATGGCGGTCTGGAGGCCGGTGCCGTACGGGCCCACGACGTCCTTGTTGTACCACTGCACGTAGTAGCCGGCCCGCAGGAAGAGCACCAGCTGCCCGGCGGAGGTGGAGTTGTCGCCGGGGTAGGTGGCGGCGGTGTCGCGCAGGGCGTTGGCGACGGTGACCATCTGGGCCTCGTTGAAGGCGCCCTTGGCGTCGTTGCCGGTCAGCGTGAACAGGGTGTTGACGCAGTCGAGCCCGGCCCCCTTGACCTGCTGGACCAGCGCGGCACCGGACTTGCCGGTGAAGGCGGAGACGTCGCAGGCGGCGGCGGTGAGCGCCCGTGCCGACCTGGCGGCGCCGACGGTGCTGCCCGCCGTCGGGGCGGTGGCCTTGGCCTGCGGGTCCGAGACCAGCGGACGGGCGTCCTTGGGGGTGTCGGGGGACTTGGGCACCGGGATCGTGCGCGGTGCGGCGGTCTGGCCGGCCGAGGTGGCGGGCTGACCGGCCGGGGCGGCCGCGGGGGCGGCGGCCTGCGCCGCGGGTGCGAACAGGCCGAGCGAGAGGAGGAGGGCGGTGCCGAGCGCAGGGAGTCTGCGCGCGCCGTCCTTCGCTATCGAGGAGGGACGCATCTGTGGGGGCCTCCGGGGCCGTTGAGGGTGGGGGTGGCCGCGCTGCGTGGGGCGCACGGGCCTTGCTGTGTGACATGTAAAATGGCACAACGGCGAACACGGAGGGAAGCCCCGGGAACGGATTGCCGGTCTACGAGACCGAAACGTTGCCGGAGGGGCGCCGGTGCGGCGGAGTGACGGGCCGCCGGGGTGACGGGGCGTACGGGCCGGGCAGGTCGGCCGGGTCGGGCGGGCGGGGCGAGTCGGCTGGGCCGGACGGGTGGTCAGCGGCGGTCATTGTGCCCGACGGGACGTGCGGGAATAAGCAGGAGCCCATGCTTCGTTCTTGCAACTGATACGCAATAGTGTTGTCCCGGCACGATCACCACCGTTCAACCCGCCGAAAGGGGCCGTGTCCTGATGGGCACCTACACGCTTCCCGACCTGCCGTACGACTACTCCGCGCTGGAGCGGGCGATGTCGGCCGAGATCCTGGAGCTGCACCACTCCAAGCACCACGCCGCGTACGTCAAGGGCGCCAACGACACCCTGGACCAGCTGGCCGAGGCCCGCGACAAGGAGCAGTTCGGCGGCCTGGTCGGCCTGCAGAAGACCTTCGCGTTCCACCTGTCGGGCCACGTGCTGCACTCGCTGTTCTGGCAGAACCTCTCGCCCGAGGGCGGCGACCGCCCCGAGGGCGAGCTGGCCGACGCCATCACCGAGCACTTCGGCAGCTTCGACGCCTTCAAGAAGCAGCTCACCACCGCCACCACCGGCGTGCAGGGCTCCGGCTGGGGCATCCTGTCCTGGGAGCCGCTCGGCCAGCGCCTGATCGTCGAGCAGGTCTACGACCACCACGGCAACGTCGGCCAGGGCACCACCCCGCTGCTGGCCTTCGACGCCTGGGAGCACGCCTACTACCTGCAGTACCGCAACGTCCGCCCGGACTACGTCACCCGCCTGTGGGACGTCGTCAACTGGCAGGACGTCTCGGACCGCTTCGCGGCCGTCAAGAGCGCCTGACCCGGTTCGGGTGACGGAGGGCCCCGGACCGGTCGGGCGGTCCGGGGCCCTCCCCTTGCGCCCCAAGGGGCGTCCCGCGCGGGCGGGTTGACGCCGGGCGCGGCCGACGCCCCGGCGGACCGGTGATTGCACCGTTCCGCTCGCTCGATTCAACCCGGCGTTCGCCCGCGGGCCGCATACGGTCCGTATGCTCGGGCCACTGTCGGTGACCGGCGGTCGACGGCCGCCCGGCCCGTCCGCTCGTGTCCTGAGCGAAAGGCCGTGCGATGGCCCCGCGTCTCTCCCTCGTCGTCCCGATCTACAACGTCGAGCGCTACCTCGGGGAGTGCCTGGACTCGATCGCGGCCCAGACGTTCGAGGACTTCGAGTGCGTCCTGGTCGACGACGGCTCGACCGACGACGGCCCCGTCATCGCCGAGGAGTACACCGAGCGGGACGGGCGCTTCCGACTGGTCCGGCAGCGGAACCAGGGCCTCGGCGCCGCCCGCAACACCGGCTGGCGCCACCTCACCCCCGGCACCGAGTACCTGGCCTTCGTCGACAGCGACGACGTCGTGCCGCCGAACGCCTACCAGCTGATGATCAGCACCCTCGACGGGACCGGCTCCGACTTCGCCGCCGGCAACGCCCTGCGGCTGCGCACCACCGGCCTCAGCCCCTCGCACGCCCACCGCCGCCCGTTCCACGAGACCCGGCTGCGCACCCACATCGGCGAGACCCCCGCCCTCGTCACCGACCGCACCGCCTGGAACAAGGTCTACCGGCGCTCCTTCTTCGACGGCGCCGGCCTGACGTACCCCGAGGGCATCCTGTACGAGGACGCCCCGGTCAGCGTGCCCCACCACTTCCTCGCCGCACGCGTCGACGTGCTCGCCGACCCGGTCTACCACTGGCGGGTGCGCGAGGACGGCGACCTCTCCATCACCCAGAAGAAGACCGACCCGCGCGGTGTCGTCGACCGGGTCCGCTCGATGGAACTCGTCCGCGAATGGCTGCTCGCCCGTCCCGAACCCGCCTTCGCCGAGCACCTGCGCGCCTACGACCGCAACTGTCTGGTCGAGGAGATCCCGATGTTCTTCTGGACCGTCCCGGACGGCGACCGCGCCTACCGCGCCGCCTACCAGCAGCACGTCGCCCGGCTCCTCCAGGCCATCGGCCCAGAGGCCCAGGCGGGGCTCAGCCCCCAGCTCCGCCTCAAGTACCGGCTCACCCAGGCCGACTCCATGCCCGCCTTCGTCGCCGTCCAACGCGCCCACCGCCTCGCCCGCCGCACCCGCCAGGCCCTCCGCCGCTGAGCCGGGGGGCGTTGGTCGGGCGGGTCGGGCGGTTCAGCGGGTACGGCGGCTCAGCGGACCGGGCCGGCGCGGTCGGCGCTGTGCAGGAGGACGGGCAGGGCGGCGGCCAGCCGGTCGTACTGGTCGTGCGGGTCACGCTGGTCCTGCCGGGCGGCGAACGGCAGCCGCAGGCGGCTGCGGAAGCCGTCGACGGCGGAGAAGGCGGGCCCGGGCACCACCAGCACCCCGGCCCGGCGGGCCAGTTGGGCGGTGGCCTCGGCGTCGGTGCCGGGGAGCTCGACCCACAGCGCGGAGCCGCCGGCCGGCCGCTCCCAACGCCAGTGCGGCGCCTGCGCGGTGAGCAGCCGCTCGGCCGCGGCGAGGCGCTCGCGCAGCTGCGCGCGGCGCCGGGCCCGCGCCTCCGGCAGCCCCTGGAGCAGCTGCACCGCGAGCAGCTGCTCCACCACCGGGCAGGAGAGGTCGACGGACTTGCGGAGCTCGGCCAGGCGGTGGATGACCGGGCGGGAGGCGCGGATCCAGCCCAGCCGCAGGCCGCCCCAGTAGAGCTTGGAGAGGGTGCCGATGGTCGCGGCCGTGCCGTCCGGCAGCTGTGCGGCGAGCGGGGGCGGCGCGCCGTCCTCGGACAGGGACAGCTCCGCGTACGCGTTGTCCTCGACGGTGTACAGGCCGCGCTCGGCCAGGACGGCGGCCCAGGCCCGTCGGGTCGGCCCGCTCATGGCGCGCCCGGTCGGGTTGTGCACGGCCGGCTGGAGGTACACCAGGCGCGGGCGGATCCGGCCGGTCAGCCGGGCCAGGGCGGCGGGCCCGTCGTCGTGCACGTCGGTGGCGCGGGCCGCGCCGGAGCGGGAGCCGTACGCGGGCAGCGGTACCAGGCGTGCGCCCCGGGCGCGCAGCGCCTCCAGGGCGCCCCGGTAGGTCGGGTCCTCGACGACCACGGTGTCGCCCGGCTCGACCAGTCCCTGGGTGATCAGCCAGAGCGCCTGCTGGGACCCGGCCGTGACCAGGATCTGGTCCGGCGAGGTCGGCAGGCCGGCCGCGCGGTACTGCTCGGCCAGCAGCTCGCGCAGCCGCGGCAGCCCGTACGGGAGGTAGCCGTCACCGGCGAGTGCGGCGGCGAGGTCCCGGCCGGACAGCGAGTCGAGGGCGTCCGCCACGGCGGGCAGGCCCTCCAGCGCCCCGCTGGAGAGGTCGACGACGCCGTCCCGGGTGCCGAAACTGGCGAGCCGCCCCTCGCCGACGGGCTCGCCGACCGCCCCCGAGGCGCGCAGCCGCGAGCCGCTGCCGTGCCGGCTCTCCAACCGCCCCTCCGCCTCCAGCAGCCCGTACGCGGAGGTGACGGTGGAGCGGCTGACCCCGAGGGCCGAGGCCAGCGCCCGCTGCGAGGGCAGCGCGGTGCCGGGGGCCACGTCGCCGCGCTCGGCCAGTTCGCGCAGCGCGTCCGCGAGCAGCCGCGGCAGGGCCCCCGGGCCGTCGGCGGCCCAGCCGGTGAGCAGGCGCGACAGGCGGGTGGCGGGGATCCGGTCCATGCCGTCCATGATGCCCCGGTGGCCCCGGCCGCCATCCGGCCCGGTGACCGGCGCCGATGGCAGGCCACTTGCCCGCAAGTGGTCTTGGCCGCCGTCCCGGCCCCGCCGGATGATCGGGGAACCGTCCGTTCAAAGGAGCAGGGACATGGCGACCGTCGTACTGGTCGGGACACTGGACACCAAGGGCGCGGAGTACGCGTGGCTCGCCGAGCGGCTGCGGGAGGACGGCTGCGAGGTGGTCATGGTCGACGCCGGCGTGCTGCCGCCGCCCCCCGGCACGCCCGCCGCCGACCTCGGCCCGGAGGAGGTCGCCCGGGCCGCCGGGCACGACCTGGCGGCGCTGCGCTCCGCGGGCGACCGCGGGGCGGCCGTGACGGCGATGGCTCAGGGCGCCGAGCGGCTGGTCGGCGAGCTGTACCGGTCGGGCCGGCTGCACGCCGTCCTGGCGGTGGCGGGCAGCGGCGGGTCGTCCATCGCGGCCGCGCGATGCAGGCGCTGCCGGTCGGCGTGCCCAAGCTGCTGGTGTCCACCATGGCGGGCGGGGACGTGGCACCGTACGTGGGCAGCAGCGACGTCACCCTGATGTACAGCGTGGTGGATGTCGCGGGCATCAACTCGGTGTCCTCGCTGATCCTCGGGAACGCGGCGGCGGCCGCCGCGGGCATGGCCGTCCGGCACGAGCGGGTGCTGGCCGCCCCGCGTCCGCACGGCCGTCCGCTGGTCGGCGCCAGCATGTTCGGCGTGACCACGCCCGCGGTCGACGCCGCCCGCGAGCGCCTGGACGAACTCGGCTACGAGGTCCTGGTGTTCCACGCCACCGGGGCCGGCGGCCGGGCGCTGGAGAAGCTGGCCGCGGGCGGCTTCCTGGCCGGCGTCCTGGACCTGACCACCACCGAACTCGCGGACGAACTCGTCGGCGGCGTGCTCAGCGCCGGGCCCGACCGGCTGACCGCGGCCGGGCGGGCCGGCATCCCCCAGGTGGTCGCGCCGGGCGCGCTGGACATGGTCAACTTCGGCCCCCGGGAGACCGTCCCGGAGCGCTTCGCCGAGCGCCGGCTGCTGGTCCACAACCCCACCGTGACCCTGATGCGCACCACCGCCGAGGAGATGTCCGCCGTCGGCGCCGACCTCGGGCACAAGCTCAACGCGGCGCGCGGCCCGGTGACGGTGCTCTGGCCGCTCGGCGGGGTGTCCGCCGTGGACGCGCCGGGCGGGCCGTTCCACGACCCGGCCGCCGACCGGGCCGGCCTGGCGGCGCTGCGCTCGGCGCTGGCCGACGGCCCGGTCGAACTGCGCGAGCTGGACGCCCACCTGAACGACCCGGCCTTCGCCGTCGCGGCCGCCGACCGGTTGCACCAGCTGATCACCGCGCACGCCTGACCGTTGCCGTTACCCCCCCACCGAACGACACCCACCGAACGAGGAGCCCACCCGTGAACCGCACCGAAGCCCTGGCCCGCCTGACCGCGCAGATCACCGCAGGGAAGCCGGTCATCGGCGCCGGCGCCGGCACCGGCCTGTCCGCCAAGTGCGCGGAGGCCGGCGGCGTCGACCTGCTGATCATCTACAACTCGGGCCGCTACCGGATGGCCGGCCGCGGCTCGCTGGCGGGCCTGATGCCGTACGGCGACGCCAACGCCATCGTGCTGGAGATGGCGGGGGAGGTCCTGCCGGTGGTCCGCGAGGTGCCGGTGCTCGCCGGGGTGTGCGGCACCGACCCGTTCCGGATCATGGGCAACTTCCTGGACCAGCTGAAGGCCGTCGGCTTCACCGGGGTGCAGAACTTCCCCACGGTCGGACTGATCGACGGCACGTTCCGGGCGAACCTGGAGGAGACCGGGATGGGCTTCGGCCTGGAGGTCGACATGATCCGCCAGGCCCACGAGCGCGAACTGCTCACCGCCCCCTACGTGTTCGACCCGGAGCAGGCCGCCGACATGGCCCGGGCCGGCGCGGACGTGCTCGTCCCGCACGTCGGGCTCACCACCAAGGGCTCCATCGGCGCGGCCACCGCGCTCACCCTCGACCAGGCGGCGGCCGCCGTACAGGAGATGCACGACGCCGCGAAGCGGGTCAACCCGGAGATCATCGTGCTCTGCCACGGCGGCCCGATCGCCGAACCCGAGGACGCCCGCTACGTGCTGGAGCACACCACCGGGATCGCCGGGTTCTTCGGCGCCTCCTCGATGGAGCGGCTGCCCACCGAACGCGCCATCACGGAGCAGGCCCGCGCGTTCAAGTCCCTGCCGCTCGGCTGAGACCGACGGGCGGTGGCCGGACGGCGGCGTACCCGGGAACGGGAGCGCCGCCGCCCCGCCCTCCCGGCGGCGGGAGATCCCGGCGACAGGAAATCCCGGCGCCGGCGCGGTCCGCGTCCCGACGGACGACCGGTCGGTCGAGGACCTCGCCCAGGACGTCCTCCGGGCCGCCGCCTGGTAGCGGCGGAACCCCGCAAAACGGTTGGCAGGGTGCCGCCCGCCCCGGTGAGAATGGGCGGATGATCGCCGCCGCGCCCCAGGACCCCGTCCAGCCGCCACCCGTCGTCACCGAGCTCGCGGCCGGACGGCCGGTCCGGGCCGTCTGGGAGAACGAACTCGGCGGACTGACCTTCCAGCTCGGCCACGGCGACACCCGGCAGTTCGTGAAGTGGACGCCGGCCGGCAGCGGCAGCGACACCGGCACCGGCATCGACCTCGCGGCGGAGGCGGTCCGCCTGCGCTGGGCGGCGAGGTTCGCCGTGGTGCCACCGGTCATCGGCGAGGGCGCCGACGAAACCGGATCCTGGCTCGTCACCCAGGGCCTGCCCGGCCGGTCGGCCGTGGACGAGCACTGGAAGCGCGACCCCGCCACCGCCGTCCGCGCCATCGGCGCCGGCCTGCGGGCCCTCCACGACGCACTGCCCGTCGCGGACTGCCCCTTCGACTGGTCCGCCGAAACACGCCTGTCGAATGCCCGGGCCAAGGCGGAAGCGGGCCGCACCGACCCGGCCGACTGGCCGGAGGAACTGCGCCACCACGGCACCGTCGAACGCGCCCTGGCCACCCTCGCCGACATCCCCCCGATCGACCACCTCGTCGTCTGCCACGGCGACGCCTGCGCCCCCAACACCCTGATCGGCGACGACGGCACCCACACCGGCCACGTCGACCTCGGCACCCTCGGCCTCGCCGACCGCTGGGCCGACCTCGCCATCGCCACCTGGAGCACCCAGTGGAACTACGGCCCGGGCTGGGAGCAGCCGCTGCTCGACGCCTACGGCATCGCCCCCGACCCGGACCGGACCGCCTACTACCGGCTGCTCTGGGAACTGACGGACTGAGCCCCGCATCCGCCAGGAGGCGGTCGCTGCGATTCTCGAACAACCGGGGCCTGGCGAGATCCCGTACCGCATCCGCGCATGAGCGATAGGTGGTGGCCGTCCTCTCGGAGTGGCCGGACATGGTCGAGTTCCGGCTGACTGCCGTCCAGGCGGGCATCCGGCGCGTCCGGCTGCCACCGCAGCCGGACGCGCTCAACAGGCACCAACTGCTCCGGACCCCAGAGCCGAGGGGGCGCGCAGGGGTGTGCCCGGGAGCGGGTGCGGTCCTACCGCAAGGGCCACCCGTTCGCCGGGTCGTCGAGCCAGGCGGTGTGCCCCTCGGGCGTGACGGTCAAGCCGAACCGGTCCGGCCCGGGGCGGTCGTTGTCGAGCCACCAGCGGTGAGCGGCCTCGACCTCCTCCCAGAGCCGGCGCCGGCCGTGCTGCCACACCGTGTAGCGCTCGGTGTTCTCGCGGCCGTCCCAGTCGACGGCCGCCCAGGAGCCGCCGTCGGTCGTTGCCACCCAGAGGCGGGTCACCACGCCTTCGACCTCGGGTCCGTGGTGCCAGGCGTACCAGAGGTCGCCGAGGCGGTGGCCGAGGGCGAACTGGGTCTCGAAGGCGGAATCCGCGACAGCCCACGGGTCGAGGGCGGTCGTGGACTCGGTGGGCACGTGCTCGTCCAGGGCGACGTCCCGGAAGAGCCGGAGGTCGAGGCGCTGGGTACGCATCAGCATGAAGGCACTGTCAGGGGAGTAACGGCCGCTGGCGGTCCCGTCGTCGCCGACGGTGAGGCGGAGCAGGCCGCTGTGACTCCAGTCGTCGCACCACGGGGTGAGGATGACTCCGCCAGGCCGACTCTGGCGGATCCAAGCGTACGGAACCCGCCGTACCGAGCACGTGGCCACCACACGGTCGAATGGCGCTTGGACGCCCCATCCGAGACCTCCGTCACCCCGGACGTCACCCAGCCGGTGGGACAGGAGAGCTGCGTTGAACCCGGTGCCCGTGCCGATTTCGAGGATTCTCATCCCCGGTTCGACGTCCAGGAGTTCGAGCATCCGGAAGACGATCGACGGGGCGGAAGCCGAGGAGGACGGAAGGGCGTCGGACGGGTCCTTCACCTCCTGCCCGTCGTTGATCTGCGTCACGACCGGCTCGTCCGCGTAGGCGGCGGCCAACCACCGGTCGGGCTCGCGTCCACGGTCGCACGGCGTGAGGGAGCCGCCGTCGGGCCCCAGCCAAATGCGGTCAGGGAGAAAACGGTGGCGCGGGGTCGCTTCGGCCGCCTTGCGCCACTCCGGGGCCACGTCGTGGCCGAGCTGGCGGGAAACAGCCTGCAGCAGGCCGGTCGTTCCGGCCTGCCGCAGACTCTTCTGGCTGGTGGTCACTTCTTGTCGTCGTCCTTGCCGTGCTTGCTGGTGGACTTTCCCGACTGGTGATCCTGGTTCTGCGGCGTCGTGTTGAAGTCCTTCTTGCCGGCGTGCTTGCCCTGACCGCCGTCGTTGGCGCCGCTGCCGCCGCCGGAGCTTCCGCCCTTGCCGAGGCCCCATCCCATGGGAATCTCCTACCTGGTCGTGATGGTCGTCGTGGAGTTGCGGCCGGTCGGCCCGCTCACCGGCATGTCCGGCCCGGGGCCGGGAGGCGCCGGCGGCCTCGGGGGTTTGGGCTGTGGGGTGGTCATGTGTCCGCTCCTGTCGTTCGCCGCGTCCGCATGTCATGGCCGTTCTGGGACTGCCGAGTTCGATCCGGTTCGCCCTCGTCCGCACTGTCGGCCGCGCATCCAGAATCGCGTCACCGAGCGCAGTCGGCGATATCCAGACGGTAATCTCACGGTGGAATGGATCGATTGACGAGGGGTTCGCCTCACGGGCACTGCGCTCGAACCGATCAGGCTGGCCGACCTTGCCTGGCAGAACGAGCAGGTGCGGTGCGCGCTGCGGGACCGCGATGTCGCCGCGCTGTTCCGCTATGTGCAGCACCACAGCGGCGCGAGTCAGGCCCGGTTGGCGGTTCAGGTGGGTATGACGCAAGGCCGGGTGAACGAGATCCTCAACGGCCGTCGGCTGGTGACGAAGCTGAACGTCTTCGAGCGGATCGCCGACGGGCTCAACCTTCCCGACGATGCGCGGCGGCTACTCGGGCTGGCACCACGGTCGACCTGCCGACGGACGTCCGGATCCGCCTTTGATCTGGCGGCGTTTCCCGAGATCGTCCGTGTGTACGGCGACCAGGAATCGGCCTCCGCCGAGATCCAGTGTGCGGCGGGATCGGCAGCCGAACTGGACGTCCTGGCCGTGCGTGGCCTTGGTCTCCTCGCCCTGCGCGATTCTCTGTTGCGTCAGCACCTGCGCCGCGATGGCGGCCCCGCCCCCCGTCTGCGGGTGTTGCTCCTTGATCCGGAGTCGCCGGCTGCCGAGTTCCGTGCCGCCGAGATCGGAGAATCCACGGCTTCGCTGGCCGGAGGTATCCGACTGGCGGAGGCCCGGCTGCGGGAGCTGTCCGACTACGGACAGGTCGAGGTCTACCGGTACCGCACGATGCCTGTGTGGCGGATCATCCGGCTGGACCGCACCCTGTTCGTCGGAGCCTTCGACGCGGATTGGGAAGGGCACGAGTCGGCAACCTATAAGGTGCTGCCCACTCCGCACGGCCCCTTGTACCGGGGCTGGTGCCGGCAGTTCGATGCCATGGTGGACAGTGCCGAGCGTGTGATCTGAGGGAAGGCAGAGGGATGGCGATCGAAGCGGAGCTCAAGGCGATCGTGCGGGACCCGGAGGGCGTGCTCAAGCAGCTGGAGGAGCGGTACGGTTCCGGCCGGGCCGAGGTCTACCGGGACACGTACTATGACGCGCCGGACGGCAGTCTGATGGGCGCTGACCGGGAGCTGCGGATCCGTACCGTGCACAGCCGGGACGACACGCGCACCGTGCTGACGTACAAGGACGCTCGGGTGGACGAGGCGTCCGGGTCGAAGCCGGAGGCCGAGACCAGGGTCGCGGATGCCGACGCGATGCACGAGATCGTCCGGGGCCTCGGCTTCACCCCGCGAATCGCGTTCGAGAAGCGGTGCCGCAACTACAGCTTCCAGCAGGACGGGTGGCCTGTGCTGGCCACGCTCGTTCGCGTTCCGGAACTGGATGGCGCGACGTTCATCGAGGTGGAGACATCGGTTGCCACGGCGGCCGAGCTCACCCCCGCCCTCTCCCTGGTCCGTGCCGTACTCGGAGAACTCGGCATCGGCGAGGACGACTTGACCACCGAGTTGTACACCGATGCGGTTGCGGCGGCGCGGCCCGCTTGACCTCGGTCGTGGCGTGTGTGAGAGGAGTCGGCAGTGACGGACGATCTGGGCTCGGTGGCGAGGTTCCTGTTCGAAGCCGGGACGCTCAAGCAGACCAAGCGCACGGGCTGGTGGATGGCCGGTGTCCGTGACCCCGAGTCGGTCGCCGAGCACTCCTGGCGGGCCGCGTTGATCGCCTCGGTCATCGCCAGGCTCGAAGGCGCCGATCCGGCGCAGGCCGCGTTCCTGGCGGTCTGGCACGACTCCCAGGAATCGCGCACCGGGGACGTCAACCACCTGGGCAAGAAGTACGCGCCGAGTGCGGATCCGGTGGCGGTGACGGCCGACCAAGTCGGGGGAATGCCGGACGTCCTGGCCTCGACCATCAGGGACCTCGTCGCGGAGTACGAGGCGAAGGAGTCGTTGGAGGCGGTCTGCGCCCGGGACGCGGACAAGCTGGAATGCCTGATCCAGGGCGTCGAGTACAAGGCGCAGGGCTACGCGAACGCGCAGCGGTGGATCGACAACAGCCGCGGCCGGCTCACCACGAAGACCGCGAACGACCTCGCCGATGCCGTCCTGGCGACCGATTCCCTCGACTGGCTGCGGGCCGCTCTCGGCGAGAAGCCGATGTGACGCGGTCAGCGGCGGGCTCCCTCCGGCCAGATCACCCCGACCGGGACGCCTTCATGATGCGGAGGCTCATGGCTCACGCGGCCTTCTGCCGCGCGACCTCGCGGGTGCGCTCCCGGAGTCGGCGTACCGTGCCGTTGGCGGCGTGGGCCGGGAGGGCGGTGTTCAGTGCGCGGAAGTGCTCGTCGCCGCGGACGGAGCTGAGCGTGACGTAGTCGTCCAGGAAGGTGTCCCAGGTGGCGCAGGCGGCTTCGACGTGGCCGAGTTCCATCTGCCGCCGGGCGAGCAGGCCGTTGCCGTGCACGCGGCCCTGCTTCTCGTTGGCGGGGCGGGCCCGATTGGAGAGCTGGAGCTCCTTGACCGCCCCCGGGAGGTCGCCGAGTTCGTACAGCACGTGCGAGACGTGGAAGTGGTACGCGGTCTGGTCGTAGCCGCCGATGGAGTCGTTGCGGCCGTCGGCCTGGGCCAGCGCCGTCTCGGTCTCGGCGAGGCGTGCGAAGGCCTGGCGCCGGTCCTTCACCATGGCGGCGCCGTGCGCCTGTTGGCCGGCGAGGAAGGCCCGCAGGCGGGGGCCGGAGGCCGGAGCGGACTCGGCGGCCGAGTCGGCGAGTTCGAGGGCTTTTGGACCGTAGCCGAGGTTGGACGCCTGGAGTGCCATGCCACGCAGGGTGCGGCAGTACGTCACGTGGTCCTGGGCCTCCCGCGCGAGCCTGAGGGCCTGGACGTAGTACTTCTGGCCGAGGCCGTGGGCGGTCTCGTACATCGCCATCCAGCCGGTGAGGTAGGTGAGATCGGCGGCGGCCGCCAGCAGGTCGGCCTTCACCTGGGTCGTGCCGGACGCCTGGAGCCAGGGCCCGACCGAGTTGACCAGGAACGCCGCAGCCATCGGGCGGGCATGGGCGGCACCGAGCTCGTCGAGGATGCCGGCGATCCGGTCGGTCACCGTCCGTACGGTCTGGACCTCGCCGTCGCCGACACGCACGGTTCGGCCCGCGGCGGCACGGGTGATCCGCTCGGGGCTCTCGTCGAACTCCGGCAGTGTCAGGGTCAGTGAGTAGAGACCGGCGGTCAGTACGCCACGGCGTGAGGGGTCCATGTCGGACCTGCCGATCGACCGTGCGGCGAGCTCGGGGTTCGGTGTGCGCGGTCGAGGGGTCATCGCGGTCCCGTCCTCTGTGCGACCGGTTCAACGGCTGCGTCAGCATCTCCGGTTCTCCACGTCGGTGTACCCGAGTTGACTCATTGTCAGCCGTTCGGGCGACGGAAGAGGGCCAGAACGGGCCTGGCATGGCGTGGAGTTGTCGAGCTGCGACCGGATGGGATTCCCAGGAGAACCCGAGAAGCGCCGTGCCCCACGCGGGGGTGGGGCACGGCGCTCGGTCTGCGAGACCCGGGTCAGGCGAAGAAGGCGTCCAGGATCTGCTGGGCCGCCAGCCCTGCCGGGAGGGTGCCGGCGCGGACCTGGGTTTCCAACTCGGGGGTCAGGCGCCGTACTTCGGGGTTCTCGTGGAGGCGGGCGTAGAGCTGGTCGTGGACCATGGACCAGGTCCACTCGACCTGCTGGTCGCGGCGCTTCGCCGCCAGCGCGCCCGTGGCGTCCAGCACCTTGCGGTGCTGCTGCAGCCGCTCCCACAGGACGTCCAGGCCCGCGCCGTCGAGGCCGCTGCAGGTGAGCACCGGCGGCGTCCAGGCGGCGTCCGGGGCCTGCAACAGCCTTAGCGCGCCCGCGAGTTCGCGGGCTGCCGCCTTGGCGTCGCGTTCGTGCGGGCCGTCGGCCTTGTTGACGGCGATGACGTCCGCCAGCTCCAGGACGCCCTTCTTGATGCCCTGGAGCTGGTCGCCGGTCCGCGCCAGGCTGAGCAGCAGGAAGGTGTCGACCATCCCGGCCACCGTCGTCTCGGACTGGCCGACGCCGACCGTTTCGATGAGGACGACGTCGTACCCCGCCGCCTCCATGACCACCATGGACTCACGGGTGGCCTTGGCGACTCCGCCGAGCGTCCCCGAGGTCGGGGACGGCCGGACGAAGGCGGCAGGGTCGACGGCGAGCCGCTCCATCCGGGTCTTGTCGCCCAGGATGGAGCCGCCCGTCCGGCTGGAGGTCGGGTCGACGGCGAGCACCGCGACCCGGTGGCCCTGGCCGGTCAGCATCGTCCCGAAGGCGTCGATGAAGGTCGACTTGCCGACGCCGGGCACGCCCGTGATGCCCACCCGGACCGCGCCGCCCGCGTGCGGCAGCAGCCGTTGGAGCAGCTGCTGCGCGAGTGCGCGGTGGTCGGGTCGGGAGGACTCGACGAGGGTGACGGCGCGCGCGATCCAGGCGCGCGAGCCGTCGAGTACGCCCGTCACATAGCTGTCGAGGTCGATCGTCCGCGGAGGCATGCGTTCAGGCAATCACAGCTCGTGGCCGAGGTCGGCCGCCAGGGACTTGAGCAGGTCGTACGCCGCGTCCGGGATGACCGTCCCCGGGGGGAAGACCGCCGCGGCGCCGGCCTCGTACAGGGCGTCGAAGTCCTGCGGCGGGATGACTCCGCCGACCACGATGGTGATGTCCTCCCGTCCCGCCGCGGCGAGTTCGGCGCGCAGCGCGGGCACCAGCGTGAGGTGTCCGGCGGCGAGCGAGGACACGCCGACGATGTGCACGTCGGCCTCGACGGCCTGGCGGGCGACCTCGGCCGGGGTCTGGAAGAGCGGGCCGACGTCCACCGTGAAGCCGAGGTCGGCGAAGGCGGTGGCGATCACCTTCTGGCCTCGGTCGTGGCCGTCCTGGCCCATCTTGGCGACCAGGATGCGCGGACGGCGGCCCTCGGCCTGCTCGAACCGCTCGACCAGGTCGCGGGTGCGCTGGAGGGAGGCCGACGGGCCCGCTTCGTCTCGGTACACACCGGAGATGGTACGGATCTGGCCGGAGTGGCGGCCGTAGACCTTCTCCAGGGCGTCGGAGATCTCGCCGACGGTGGCCTTGGCCCGGGCCGCGTTGACGGCCAGGTGCAGCAGGTTGCCGTCCAGTGAGCCGCCGCGCTGCGGGCCGGCCTCGGCGGCGGCCGTCAGCGCGCGCAGCGCGTCCTGGCACGCGGCCTCGTCGCGTTCGGCGCGCAGTCGGCGCAGCTTCTCGACCTGCCGTGCCCGCACCGAGGAGTTGTCGACCTTGAGCACGTCGATCTGCTCGTCGTTCTCCACCCGGTACTTGTTGACGCCGATCACCGGCTGGCGGCCGGAGTCGATCCGCGCCTGGGTGCGGGCGGCGGCCTCCTCGACGCGCAGCTTGGGGATGCCCGCGTCGATGGCCTTGGCCATGCCGCCGGCCGCCTCGACCTCCTGGATGTGCTCCCAGGCCCTCGACGCGAGGTCGTGGGTCAACTTCTCGACGTAGGCGGAGCCGCCCCACGGGTCGATCACCCGGCAGGTGCCCGACTCCTGCTGGAGCAGCAGCTGGGTGTTGCGGGCGATCCGGGCGGAGAAGTCGGTGGGCAGGGCGAGGGCCTCGTCCAGGGCGTTGGTGTGCAGCGACTGGGTGTGGCCCTGGGTCGCGGCCATCGCCTCCACGCAGGTGCGGGTGACGTTGTTGAACACGTCCTGGGCGGTGAGCGACCAGCCCGAGGTCTGCGAATGGGTGCGCAGCGACAGGGACTTGGGGTTCTTGGGGTCGAACTGCTTGACCAGCTTGGCCCACAGCAGCCGGGCCGCGCGCAGCTTGGCGACCTCCATGAAGAAGTTCATGCCGATCGCCCAGAAGAACGACAGCCGCGGTGCGAAGGCGTCCACGTCCAGGCCCACGTCCAGGCCCGCGCGCAGGTACTCCACCCCGTCGGCCAGGGTGTAGGCCAGCTCCAGGTCGGCCGTCGCACCGGCCTCCTGGATGTGGTAGCCGGAGATGGAGATCGAGTTGTACCGGGGCATCTTCTGCGAGGTGTACGCGAAGATGTCCGAGATGATCCGCATCGACGGCTGCGGCGGGTAGATGTAGGTGTTGCGGACCATGAACTCCTTGAGGATGTCGTTCTGGATGGTCCCGGCGAGCTTCTCCGGCGGTACGCCCTGCTCCTCGGCCGCGACGATGTACAGCGCGAGGACGGGCAGTACGGCGCCGTTCATGGTCATCGACACGGACATCTTGTCCAGCGGGATGCCGTCGAAGAGTTGGCGCATGTCGTAGATCGAGTCGATCGCCACGCCCGCCATGCCGACGTCGCCGGTGACCCGCGGGTGGTCGCTGTCGTAGCCGCGGTGGGTCGGCAGGTCGAAGGCGACGGACAGGCCCTTCTGGCCGGCCGCGAGGTTGCGGCGGTAGAAGGCGTTGGACTCCTCGGCGGTGGAGAAGCCCGCGTACTGGCGGACGGTCCAGGGCTGGTTGACGTACATGGTCGGGTACGGCCCGCGCAGGTACGGGGCGATGCCCGGGTAGGTCTCCAGGAAGTCCAGCCCGGCGAGGTCGGCCCCGGTGTAAAGCGGCTTGACGCCGATGCCCTCGGGGGTGTCCCAGAGCAGCTCGTCGACGTCCTTGCCGGTGGACTGGCGCCAGGCGGCCCGCCACTGCTCGTCGGTGACGCCAGGGCCGCCCGTGAGGCTGCCGGCGGCGCCGTCCAGCCCGATTCCGGTGAAGTCGGGGATCATCGAGCGGCTCCGATCTGGTCCAGCAGGGAGGTCAGGACGGCGACCGCGTCGCCCCCCGCGAAGATGAACTCGTCCACGCCGTCGGGTACTTCGGCGGGTCGCCCGGCGAGCAGCACCCGTTCGGCGCCGGCCGCCTTCAGGGCGCCGGCGACCGGGGCGGCGTGCTCGGCGTACAGCGCGTCGCTGGAGCAGAGGCAGGCGACGGTCGCGCCGGAGGCCCGGAAGGCCTCGGCGAAGGCCGCCGGGTCGACGGACTCGGCCGAGACCGTCGCGATGCCGCCCGCCTGGAACAGGTTGGCGGCGAAGGTGGTGCGCGCGGTGTGCGCGGAGGCGGTGCCGATCGAGGCGAGGAAGAGCTTCGGGCGGGCGCCGTGCGTGGCGGCGTGGGCGTCCGAGCGGTCCCGCAGGGCCTCGTAGGCCTCGGCGCGGCGCACCCGCGGCAGCCCGCCGCCGGGTGCGGCCGGGGCCGGTTCGCGGACCAGCGGCTGCTCGTCCAGGTGCGGGAACTCGCTGACGCCGGTGACGGGTTCGCGCCGCTTGGCGAGCCGTACCGAGCGCTCGGCCCAGGTCGCGGCGATCCGCTCGCCGACGAGGCCGGACTCCAGGGCGGCCTGCTGTCCGCCGGCCCGCTCGATCTCCTGGAACCAGGCCCAGGCGGCCCGGGCCAGCTCCTCGCTCAGCTGCTCGACGTACCAGGAGCCGCCGGCCGGGTCGATCACCCGGGCCAGGTGGGACTCCTCCAGCAGGATCGCCTGGGTGTTGCGGGCGATCCGGCGGGCGAAGGCGTCCGGCAGGCCGAGTGCGCTGTCGAAGGGCAGCACGGTGACGGCGTCCGCGCCGCCGACCCCGGCGGCCAGGCAGGCGATCGTGGTGCGCAGCATGTTCACCCACGGGTCGCGGGCGGTCATCATCACCCGGGAGGTGACGGCGTGCTGGCGCTGCGCCGAGGCGGCCGCACCGGCCCCCGAGACCTCGGCGACCCGGGCCCAGAGGCGGCGCGCGGCACGGAACTTGGCGATGGTGAGGAACTGGTCGCCGTCGGCGGCGTAGCGGAACTCCAGCTGGCCGAGCGCGTCGTCGACCGGGAGGCCGGCGGCGGTCAGCGCGCGCAGGTAGGCGACGCCGGTGGCCAGCGAGCAGCCCAGCTCCTGGGCGGGGGAGGCGCCTGCCTCGTGGTACGGCAGGGCGTCCACCGTGAGCGCCCGCAGGCCCGGGTACCCGTTGGCGCAGCGGGCGGCCAGCGCGGTGGCCTCGGCGAGCAGCGCCCCGGTGCGGTCGGTCCGACCGGTGCGGGCCTGGAGGCCGAGCGGGTCGGCGCCGAGGTTGCCGGCGGCGGCGCCGGGGGAGACCTCGCGCTCCTCGTACAGGTTGAACAACTGCTCGGCGGCGTCGGTGAATTCGGCGCCGGCGTCGAGCGCCACGGCGGCCAGGTCCAGGTACACGCCGGTGAGCGCCTCGGGCAGGGCGTCCACCGGGAGGCCCGCGCCGCCCAGCTCCAGCCAGAGCGAGCTCACGCCGTGCTCCAGGTCGGCCAGGACAGCCTCGTTGGCGCGCCGGCGGTCCGGGTCGGCGTGCCGCTGGCGGACGTCCCAGCCGGCCACGGCGGAGCCCTGCGGCCGGCCGCCGCGCACGAACGGCGGGAAGCCCGGGTAGCCCGGGTCGGCGTCGGTGTCCTCGGCGGTGTACAGGGGGCGTGCGCTCAGCCCGTCCTGGAGCCGGGTGGTGAGCGCCTGCTCGGCGGCGGGACCGTCCTCGGGCTGGGCACCGGACTTGCGCAGCACGCCCTGGACGAGCTGCTGCCACTGCTCTCGGTGCGCGGCCGGGAACTCGGCAGCGAGGGGGAGCCCTTCGGGCGGGACCTTCATGTGCGCAGGTTAGCGCCCGTGCGCGGGACTGCAGGAGAGGAATCTCATGTGACCTTTCCCTCGGTTCGGCCGCTCGCGAGCACTGTCCGGGGCGGGGGGTGCCATGGCGTGCGGGGACGGCTGGCACCCGCGGCCGATAGGGGTGTCGGCAGGGGGTCGGAGGTCAGGGGGTCGGAGGCGCCGGGTGGGGTCGTCCGGGGTGTCCGCGGAGGCGGGCGGCGCGGTCATCCGAGCGCGTCGTCCGGGGGGCGTCCGGGCCGTCGTCGGTGATCCGACCGGCGGTCGTCGGGTGGTGGGAGGTGTCCGCGGTGTCCGGAGGTGTCCGAGGTCAACGCCGATGGCACGGAACGCGATCGATGTCCTGTCATGCTGTCAAAACGTCATGATCAGGGGGATTGCGGAACCCGGCCCCTCATCTATTAAGTTACTTCGAAGAAGGTGGGCGGGGCAGCACCCCCCCGTTGCTCGTCCTGCCCGCCTTCGTCGTCCCCAGGCACCGGCCGAGCCGTCCCCCCGCTCCGCCCGGACCGTCCCGAGATTCCCCCGAAGGAGAGCGACCGCCATGGGAAAGCGCCGCAAGCCCAGCCCCCCGAGCCGGGCCCGCATGGCGGTCCTCACCACGGCCATGGCGGCCGGCGGCGCGGTCCTCGCCTCCGGTACCGCCCACGCCGAGCCGACCCCGAACCTCGCCACCGTCAAGGAGCAGGTCGACCAGCTCAACGAGGACGCCGAGCAGGCGATCGAGAAGTACAACGGCTTCCAGGCGAAGCAGCAGAAGCTCCAGGGCGAGGCCAACCAGATCCAGGAGAAGGTCGTCCGGGGCCAGGAGGCGATGAACGAGCTGCGGACCCGGCTCGGCGCGGTCGCCGCCGACCAGTACCGCACCAACGGCATCGACCCGTCGGTCCAGCTGATGCTCGACTCCGACCCGGCCGCCTACCTGGAGCGCGCCTCGGTGCAGAACCAGGTCTCCGACTCCCAGGCGAGTCTGCTCAAGCAGGCCCAGGACGAGCAGCGCAAGCTCGACCAGGACCGCGCCGAGGCCACCGCCACCCTGGCCGCGCTCGACTCGGTGGGCACGCAGCTGGCGGAGCAGAAGAAGGACATCCAGACCAAGCTGGCCCAGGCCCAGGGGATGCTGAACAAGCTCAGCGCCGAGGACCGCGCCAAGATCAACGCCCAGCAGAACGCGGAGAAGGCCAAGGCCGAGGCCCAGCAGGCCGCCGCCGCCGCGGCCAAGGACCGCGCCTCCCGCTCCAGCGACCGCCCGGACATGAACGCCCCGGTGCCGTCGGCCAGCGGCCGGGCCGGCGCCATCATCGCGTTCGCCCAGGCCCAGCTCGGCAAGCCCTACGGCTGGGGCAAGACCGGCCCCGCGACCTTCGACTGCTCCGGCCTCACCAGCCAGGCCTACCGCGCGGCGGGCGTCACCATCTCCCGGACGTCCGAGGAGCAGTGGAAGGACGGCCCGCACGTCGACCGTGCCAACCTCCAGCCCGGCGACCTGGTGTTCTTCTACGACGACCTGCACCACGTCGGCCTGTACATCGGCGACGGCAAGATGATCCACGCCCCGCGCACGGGCAAGAACATCGAGGTCCTGCCGATCTCCGTGATGCCCTACAAGGGCGCCGTCCGCCCGGCCTGACCGCGTCCGATCGCGTGCCGCGACGGCCCGCTCCCGCTTCGGCGGGGGCGGGCCGTCGTCGTCCGTGGGTGCCGTTGTCGTGTGCCCGGGGGTGGCCGGGCCGGGCCGGTCAGAGCGCGGCGAGCCGCCGCAGCACGTGCGCCGGGTCGGTGAGGCCGCAGGCCCGGCGCACGGCGGCGTCGTGGGCGGCGGCGAGGGCGTCCAGCCGGGTCAGCCGGGTGCGGCCCTGGCGGGAGAGGTGGGCGGTGATCCGGCGGCGGTCCTGGTCGTCCTGGCGCCGGTAGACCCAGCCGGAGTCGGCCAGCGAGTCCACCAGCCGGCTCAGGCTCGCCTGCGGGATCAGCAGGGCCTGGGCCAGCTCGCCCATCGCGTGTCCCCGGTCGTCCGCGAGGACGCGCAGCAGCCGCCACTGGTCGACGGTGCAGTCCTCCTCGGCGAGGGCGGCGGCGAGGCCGCCGGAGAGCCTGCGGTGGGCCAGCGTGACCAGCTCGACCAGCAGCGGCTCCGGGGCGGCCGGGGGTCGCGCCGCGGCGGCGACGGTCTGCTCGGCGGCCGGGGCGGCGGTCCGGGCGGCGGGATCGCCGGGACGGCCGTCGACCCCCGGTGCGGCACCAGCTGCGGTCATCGGACCCTCCCGTTCCGGCCTTCCCCGATATCGGCGGTACGACGATACTCGCACCGTGAGCATCGAGGTGAGGGTGATCGATCCGCTCGATGCGCTGCACTCGGCTCGGGACGGGGCGGCGTTCCGGGTGGGCCTCGTCGTGCCGCAGTCCGGCCCGCTCGGGCTCACCGGCCCGTCCGCGCTGGACGGCGCGCTGCTCGCCGCGCACGAGGTCAACGCGGGCGGCGGGGTCCTCGGCCGCCCGCTGGAGCTGGTGCTGGTGGACGGCGGCGGCGCGCCGGGCCCGGTCGCCGGGGAGGTGCGGCGCCTGCTGGACGCCGGGGCGCTGGACGCGCTCGCCGGGTGCCACACCAGCGATGTGCACCGGGCGGTCGAGACCGTTGCCGCGGGCCGTCTCGCGTACGTCTTCACCCCGCCGCACGAGGGCGGCTCCCGGCTGCCCGGCGTGCTCTGCACCGGCATCGACCCGTCCCGCCAATTCGGCCCAGCGATCCAGGAGTTGACGGATCGTCACGGGATCGCCCGCTGGGCGCTGATCGGGAACGACTACATCTGGCCGCGCTCCGTCCACCGGGCCGCCGAGGGTCTCGCGGCGCGGGCCGGCGCCCGGGTGGTGCTGGAGCGGCGGGTCCCCTTCGGGGCGGTCGAGGAGGCGCTCGACCCGCTGCTGGACGCGCTGCGTTCGGCCCGCGCGGACGCCCTGCTGCTCAGTCTGATCGGGCGCGACCTGGTGCAGTTCAACCGGGCGCTGCGGCGCAGCGGGCTGGACCGCGGGCTGGTGCGGCTCTCCGGCTCCCTGGAGGAGAACGGCCTGCTCGCGCTCGGCGGCGACGACACCGGGACGCTGTACGCGGCGATGCCCTCCTTCGCGACGCTGGCCGAGGAGCGCCGGCAGCGCCTCGCCGAGCGGCACCGGGCCCTGTGCGGTCCGTGGGCGCCGGTCCTGGACGCCTACGCGGTGGGCCTGTACGAGGGCCTGCGGCTGCTCGCCGACCTGGCGGCCCGTCGGGCCCTGGCCCCGGACGGCCTGCTGGCGGCCGCGGGCCGGCTGCTGCACGGTGAGGCCGCGGGCCGGGCGCCGATCCACCTCGCCCGCGCCGAGGGCCTCGGCTTCGCCGTCCTGCCCCGGTAGGTCAAGCCGGCTCCGGGCACTCCGTTCTCGTCAGGTGGAATGTCGGAACGAAACCCTTCCATCTGGAAATAGTTCCCTCTACAGTCTCCCCACACCCCTCGCAGGGTCGTCACGGAGAGAGAGCACCATGGCCGACACACCCGCACCCCAGGGCATCGAGAGCTACGGCTACCAGCAGGAACTGCGCCGTTCGCTCGGCTTCACCGACCTGCTCGTCTACGGGCTGGTGTTCATGGTGCCGATCGCACCGTTCGGCATCTTCGGCGGCGTCTTCCAGGGCTCCGGCGGCATGGTCGCCCTGGCCTACGTCCTCGGCATGGTGGCGATGATGTTCACCGCCCTGTCGTACGCCCAGATGTCCCGGGCCTTCCCGATGGCCGGCTCGGTCTACACCTACGCGGGCCGTGGCATCGCCGCCCCGGTCGGCTTCCTGTCCGGCTGGATGATCCTGCTCGACTACGTGCTGGTGCCCGGGCTGCTGTACCTGATCGCCGGTGTCGCGATGAACTCGCTGGTGCCGTCGATCCCGGTCTGGCTCTGGCTGATCGGCTTCGTGCTGCTCAACACCGTGGTCAACTACCTGGGCATCGAGACCACCAACCGGGTCAACAAGGCGATGCTGATCGGCGAACTCGTCGTGCTGGCCCTGTTCGTGGTGGTCGGCGTGATCGCCCTGGCCAACGGCAAGGGCCGGGGCTTCGACTTCACACCGCTGTACAACGGGCACACCTTCTCGTGGAGCCTGGCCTTCGGGGCGGTCTCGATCGCGGTGCTCAGCTTCCTGGGCTTCGACGGCATCTCCACCCTCTCGGAGGAGAACCGGGACTCCGCCAAGGCCATCGGCCGGTCCATGGTCGCCGCGCTGCTGCTCGCGGGCACACTGTTCATCGTGCAGACCTGGGTCGCCTCGCTGCTGGTCGCCGACCCCGACGCGCTGATCCGGGACGGCGACCCGAACGGCACCGCCTTCTACGACGCGGCCCGCACCGCCGCCGGCGGCTGGCTCGCCACGCTGACCGCCGCCTCCACCGCCGTGGCCTGGGGCTTCGCCAACTCGCTGGTCGCCCAGGCGGCCACCTCCCGGCTGCTGTACGCGATGGCCCGCGACCGCCAGCTGCCCGCCTTCCTGGCCCGGATCCACCCCACCCGCCGGGTGCCGGTCAACGCGACCCTGCTGACCGCCGGGATCTCGCTGGTGCTCGGCCTCTACACGGCCTCGCGCGAGGACGGCATCACCCTGCTGAGCACCCTGGTCAACTTCGGTGCGCTGTCCACCTTCCTGGTCCTGCACGTCGCCGTGGTCGTCCACTACCTGGTCCGCAAGCGCAGCAAGGACTACTGGCGGCACCTGATCGCCCCGGCGCTCGGCTTCGCGATCCTCGCGTACGTGGTGGTCAACGCCAACATCGCCGCCCAGCGGCTCGGGTTCGTCTGGCTGCTCGTCGGCGGGATCGTGCTCGCCGGGCTGGTGGCGACCGGGCGCAGGCCCCGGCTGGCCGTCGCCGAGACCGAGGCCGATGCTGAGGCCGCGGCCACCGATGCCACTGCCGCGAACGCCACCACCACGAACACCACCACCGCGAACAGCACCGCCACGAACAGCACCCCCGCCGAGGAGAAGCAGTGAGCCTGCCCGAGACCGTCCGGCTGTCCCCGACCCCGGAGGACTACGCCTACACCTTCGGCGGCCGCGCCCCGCTGGTCACCGTCCAGCCGGGCACCGTCGTCGAGTTGACCACCGAGGACTGCTTCGGCGGCAAGGTGCGCGGCACCGGGGACCTGCCCAGCCAGGTGTGCGTCTTCCCCTACCTCAACCCGGTCACCGGCCCGATCGCGGTGGCGGGCGCCGAGCCCGGGGACGTCCTCGCGGTGCACTTCGCGGAGATCACCCCGGCCCGGGAGTACGGCGTCTCCAGCACCTTCCCGCACTTCGGCGCGCTGACCGCGACCCACACCACCGCGATGCTGCACGCGCCGCTGGAGGAGCGGGTCTGGGTCTACGAGCTGGACGCCAAGGCGGGCGTCTGCCGGTTCCGGGCCCGCAACAGCGAGTTCACGGTGGACCTGCCGCTCGACCCGATGCACGGCACGGTCGGTGTCGCCCCGGCGGCCGGCGAGGTGCTGGCCTCGATCACCCCGGGCGCGCACGGCGGCAACCTGGACACCCCCGAGATGCGGGCCGGCACCACCGCCTACTTCCGGGTCAACGTCGAGGGCGGCCTGCTCGCCATCGGTGACGGCCACGCCCGCCAGGGCGAGGGCGAGGTGTGCGGCACGGCGGTGGAGGCGGCGATGCGCACCACCGTGATCGTCGACCTGGTCAAGGGCGGGGGACCGGCCTGGCCCCGGCTGGAGAACGACGACTTCCTGATCAGCACCGGCTCCGCCCGTCCGCTGGAGGACGCGTTCCGGATCAGCCAGCACGACCTGGTCGGCTGGACCGGCGAACTGCTCGGCCTGGACCAGCTGGACGCCTACCAGCTGGTCAGCCAGGCCGGCTTGGCCCCGGCGGCGAACGTCTGCGACACCAACTACACGATGGTCGCCAAGCTGCCGAAGACCCTGCTCGGCCGGGCCCGCGCCTACGACGGGCTGCACGACCGGCTGCGCCGGACGGCGGAGGCGTACCTGCGGCACCGGTGACGACGAGGCACCGGTGACAACGCCGGTCCGGCCGCGCGGGTTCAGGCGCGCGGGTCAAGGACACGGCAAATCCCACGAACCCCCACCCCCCACCCCCACCCGGGGCCCGTCGGCACCCCCACGCCGACGGGCCCACGGGGGTGTGTTCGGGGACGGATCCGAGCGCGAGGACTACCCGGCCTCCCGGGACCTCGCGTGTTCGAGGGCGGCGAGCAGGGCCGAGGCCTCCGCTCCGCTGATCCGGTCGACGAAGTGGAGCAGCGCGCCCGCCCGGTCGGGGGTGGTCTCCAGCGCCCGGTGCATCAGCCGGGCGGTGTACTCCTCGCGGGTGCAGCTCGGCCGGTACACCCAGGCGCGGCCGACCTTGTCGCGGCGCAGCCAGCCCTTGGTGTGCAGGATGTCCGCGACCGTGGTGACGGTGGTGTACGCGACGGCCCGGTCCCGCTGGAGGTCGTCGACCACCTCGCGCACCGTGGCGGGCCGGTCCCAGGACCAGAACCGGTCCATGATCTCGGCCTCCAGGTCCCCGAACCCCCGCAGCACCGCCCTCTACTCCCTCTGCTCCCTCGCCGAACCGGACGCCGACGCCCTTGGCCCGCCGGATCGCGGCCCATGGTACGGCGAGCGCCGGGCGCCCGCCCCCGGGTGAGGGGGACGGACGCCCAGCGCGTAGCGGTCGGTGCCCGGGTGGTGCCCAAGCGGTGTCAGCCGGTGGTCGGTACGTGTGCAAGACGTGTCCGAGGCCGACGGGGCCGTCAGGACAGCCGCCGCCCGAGCGGGATGCGGGAGCGGGTGAACAGCGCCGCGAGCAGCCCCGCGACCACCGGCAGCACCAGCACGATCAGCAGCAGCTCGCCCCAGGGCGCGGTGATCAGCGCCGGCTTGGCCCCGAACCCGCTGGCCCGGGACTTCAGCAGCCCCACCGCCGGCACGAACCCGTTGACCGCCCCGAGCAGCGCGCCCAGCAGGGCGATCAGGGTGCACTGGAGTCCCGCCATGCTCCGCCGGATCCGCGGCGGCGCGCCGACCGCGGCCAGGGTGGCCTGGTCCTGCCGGGAGTCGGCGGCCGCCAGGCCGGTGGCGATCCCGGCCGCGCCGAGCACGACCAGCGCGGCGAAGCCGGTGAGCGCCAGGCTGAGCGCGTCGCCCGTGGGCTGGTAGCCGCGCTCCACCTCCAGCGTGGCGAAGCGGTCCAGCCGGACGGCGGCCGCCGCGGCGCGCTGCTGGGCCTTGCGGTCGGGCGGCGTGGCGGGCAGCCAGACCGAGCCGGACGGCCGGGACGTGAGCCCGAGCGCGGGCAGCGCGGAGGGCAGCGCCAGGCCCTGGGCGAAGTCGGCGGCGGCCGGGTTGTCGACCAGCACCGCGTCGACCGGGACCTCCTGGACGTCCGGCTTGGGCACCTCGCCGGGCTGCAGCGGAGCGCCGCCCCCGCCGCGCAGGACCATCACGGCCTTGCCGTCGGCGCCCACCAGGGACCGGTCGAAGACCAGCAACTTCCCGGCGGCCAGCGCCTGTTCGGCGGCCGGGTCGTGGACGGCGAACAGGTTGTGCAGCACGGTGACGTCACCGGCGGCGATGTGCGGCGGCGAGCCCAGGCCGCGGCGCTCCGGCGGGCCCTGGAGCTGGACGACGCTGGAGCAGTTGTCGCAGAAGCGGTACTCCACCTGGCCGAGGTCGCCGCGCGGGCCGAGCCCGGACAGCTGCTTCTCCAGCTCGGCCCGCTCCTCGGTGAGCCGGGGCCCGTCGACGTACGTCATCAACTGGACGGCGCCGTACGGGGCCTGCGGCCGGTAGTCGCGCCGGTCCTCGGCGTCGGTGCTGGTGGAGTAGACGCCGATGGCGACGGCGCCGGCCACCGCGGCCATCACCGCGGCCACCGCCGGAGCGGTGCGCGAGCGGTGCCGGGCGGCGTCGCGCAGCGCCAGCCGGGGGCCGAGCGGCAACCGCCCGGCGGCCCGGCCGATCAGGGCGACCAGCATCGGGGTGCACAGCAGCAGGCCGATCTCGGCGGTCACCGAGCCGCCCAGCACGGTGAGCGTACGGGTGTCGTAGCCGCCCGCGCCCGGCTGGTCGCGCTTCACGGCGCCCGCGCCGTACATCGCGAGCACGGCGCCGAGGACGAGCAGTCCCAGGCCGGCGAAGGTGACCAGCCGGCTGGGGGCGCGGACGGTGTCCCGGCCGGTCAGCCCGGCGGTGACGCTGCGCCGGGCGGCCTGCAGCGCGGGCAGCGCGGCGGCGAGCAGCGCGGTGAACAGGCCGATCCCGGCGATCGCGAGGAGGTCCAGCGGCGGCACGGCGAAGTGGCCGAAGCGTACGCCGCCGAACTGCTCGATCCGCGGCCGCAGCAGGGCGACCACCGCGGTGCCGAGCACCACGCCGACCACCGCCCCGGTCGCGCCGAGGACGACGCCGCCGCCGAGCACCACCGCGCCGACGTGGGCCCGGCTCCCGCCGGCCGCGCCGAGCAGGGCGAGCTGGCGGCGGGAGCGGCGGGCGCCGACCGCGAAGGCGGGCCCGGCGAGCAGCGCGATCTCCAGCAGCGCCATGCCGCTGACGACGGCGACGACCATCTTGGTGTTGTTGGCGGCCGTCGGGTCGTGGTAGCGGTACGCGTCGCGGTAGTAGGGGACGGCCTGCTCGGGCGGCGGGGCGATCGCCACCGAGCGCGCGGTCAGGGTGTAGCCGTGGGCGTTGAACCGCTGGACGGCGGCCCAGTCGAGGGAGGCCCCGGACGGCAGCCGGACCAGCCAGCCGGACCGGGTGGCCGAGGGCTTCTCCGCGACCGGCCCGCCGGCCGCCAGCGCGGTGTTCAGCGGCTCGATCAACTCGCCGGGCCGGGCGACGAGTTCGACCCGTCCCAGCTCGCTCGGGTGCTCCACCACACCGGTGATGGTGTAGGTGGTGCGCTCCAGGCCCTGGAGGGTGGTGGTGGCGCCGGTCTTGAGCCCGGAGCGGTCCAGGAAGGCCCGGGTGACGGCGACTTCGTGCGGGGCGCTCGGGGCGCGGCCCTCGACCAGGTCGAGCCGGCCGCGCCAGATCGGGTCGCCGAGGTCGGCCTCGGTGGTGAGGGTGCGGACCAGGCCCTCGGGCGAGTCCGCGCCGGCCTCCGGCCCGGGCCGGGCCGGGGTGAGCGCGCTGCCGGGCGGCAGCAGCGCGGCGACCAGGGCGGCCGGGTCGGTGCTCGCGCCCTTCTCCTGCTCGGCCGTCGGCTTGTCGCCGGGGCGGGCCGGGACGGTGAAGGCGCCGTCCTCGGCGATCGGGGCCTGCTCGACCGGTGTGCCCGGGGCGAGCGAGGTGACCAGGGCGTCCGCGCCGCCCACCACCCGCTCGACCCGTTCGGCCGGGGTCAGCTGCCCGCTGCGGTGGACCACGTCGGCGCCGGTGACGCCGAGCACGGGCAGCGCGATCATGGCGGCGATCAGCGCGCTGCGGCCCTTGGCGCGCAGCGCGTCGCGGCGGGCGATGCGCAGGGCGACCCGCCAGGCTCCGAGCCTCACTGCGCCACCTCGCCGACCGCACCGGACGGGTGCACCGCGGCGAGGCGGGCGGAGGAGCGGCGGCCGGGGGCCTCCGAGGCGACCGCGCCGTCCCGCAGGTGGACCACCCGGTCCGCCCAACTGGCGTGGGCCGCCTCGTGGGTGACCATCATCGCGGCGGCGCCGGCGTCGCAGCGGGCGCGCAGCACGGCGAGCACCGCCTCGCCGGTGGCCGAGTCGAGGGCGCCGGTCGGCTCGTCGGCGAGCACCAGCCGGCGCTCGCCGATCAGGGCGCGGGCGATGGCCACGCGCTGCTGCTGGCCGCCGGACATGTCGTCGGGGAAGCGGTCGGCGAGCTCGCCGATGCCCAGCTCCTCCAGTGCGGCCAGCGCCTCCCGGCGGGCCCGGCGGCCCGGGACGCCGTCGAGTTCGCGCGGCAGCGAGATGTTCTCGGCGGCGGTCAGGGCCGGGATCAGGTTGTAGTCCTGGAACACGTACCCGATCGAGCGCCGCCGGAGGTCGGCGAGCCGGCCGCGGCCGAGGCCGCCGAGGGCGACCCCCTCCACCAGCACCTCGCCGTCGCTGGGCTGGTCCAGCCCGCCGGCCAGGGTCAGCAGGGTGGACTTCCCGGAGCCGGACGGGCCCATGACGGCGACGAACTCGCCCGGGTGGACGGCCAGGTCGATGCCGCGCAGGGCGTGCACCTCGGCGGCGCCCCGCCCGTGCACGCGGGTGACGTTGGCCAGGCGCAGGACGGGTGCGGGCCGGTTCGGATCGGTGTGGGACACACTTCCCCCTCGTGAGCTGCTCAACTGCATATGTCGGTGAACTATATATGTCGGAGGACGTGACGCAAGACGGGCCGGTTCCCGGGCGGCGGTGATCGGGTTCGGTCAAACTTCTACAAAGCTGTCGAGGAAGAGCGGGAAACCCCTGCCCCGGTCGTTCGGAGGCGGTCTATGCTCGGGACGGCTCACGGCTCCGGAGGCGCCCGAGACCCCCGATGCGCCGACGCGCCGTCACGTCGTCCGGGGCCGACCGCACGGCCGGCCCCCGCGCCCTGCGCGCCTCCCCGCCGACCACCGTGGCGATGGCCATCATCGAGGTCGCCCGGCCTGCCGGGAGCATCGACCGCGTGCCACCGTCCGTACCCCTCCTCCCGTGAAGGAGGTGCCGTCGTGCACACCCTGACCACCGTCGACTTCCTGGTACGGCTCGCCACC
>NZ_JBSFJC010000064.1:0-50872 GCF_053597855.1 Kitasatospora sp. NPDC001225 | reverse complement strand
ACGCGCTCCCCGATCCCCACCCTCCCCACTCCTTTGACCTGGTCAAGCAAGTGGGGAACCCGATCGGGGCTGGGGAATTTCGAAGATCCTCATCAAGGTCGGTGCTCTGCGACGGGGCCATGGGCATGGTGGTGGTGTCCTCGTGTTCAGTGGGTGGCCGGCCGATGGGGGCGCTGCCCGGCGGGTTCGGGCTCAGGCTCGGGCAGGACAGCCCGGGCGCGTTCGCGGGCGGTGCCCCGGCGATCGGGCAGGGCGTTGACGGCGGCCGCGATCTCGATCGCGTTCAGGTCGGTGACCAGGTGACTCAGCGCCTGGGCCTCGGGCTCGGTGATCTCCTCGGTGATGTGGTGGCCGCACCGCAGGACCCGGGGCTCGTGGACCTCCGGCAGCGGGAGGGCGTTCGCGCGGGCGGCCGTCATCGTGGTCCCCAGTTCCACGGGGCGGGGTGGGCGCCGCGCAGGCACGCGAGGCGGTGGGCGGCCTGCCGGCGGGCGCCGGGGTCGAGCCGGGCGCGGCGGACCGTGTCCATGACCGCGGTGAGGACAACGGTGTCGCGTACGGTCTGGTAGCCGGACCAGGCGCCGATGTAGGGGTGGGCCACGGCGTGGTCTTCGCGTTCGTAGGAGAGGTAGGTGTCGGCGTAGGTCCGGTGGTCCTGACGCGGGCCGGCGAGCAGTTCGGAGCGCCAGCGGGCGGCGACGAGGTCCCACTCGCGGTGGCCGCGGGTCAGCGGGCGGCGCAGGAGGAGTCCGACGTGGGTGCCGTCGTCGTGGACGGGGACCATGCCGAGGGCGCCGAGGACGACGGTGTCCGGGGTTGGCCAGTCGAGGTAGTCCCACTCCTCGCGCAGCTGGGCCGCGCGTTCGCGCAGGAACCGGCGGGCGGTCTCGTCCAGCGGGGTGTCGTCCAGGCCGTCCAGCAGGGAGGCGAACGGGTCGTGCTCCCGCAGCCAGGACGCCGTCCCGGGGTCGATGCGATGGGTGAGGGCGGTCACCCACGCGGACAGGGACGTGTCGGTGCTCGGCCTCCCGGGGTTCTGCCAGAAGGTCACGGCCCGGCCGTCGGCGGCCGCGCGGACCTCGGTGTAGTACGGGCAGACGACGGGCAGCCGGTGCTGCCGGAGGAACTGCGCACCTCTGACCAGGGCCCAGGCTTCGTCCAGGTCGGGGTGGACGACAGCGAGTGCGTGGGAGTCGGGCAGCGACCACAGGTGGTTCGGGCTGTCGCTGACCAGCTCGGCCTTCGCGGGGTCGTCGCCGGTGGCCACGCAGGCCTGCGTCAGGGCCTCGTAGGAGGCCGCGATGTCCAGTCTGCGGGCGGGGCTGACGGTCTTGAGCAGCGTCTTGGTGCGGGTTCCGACGCTCACGGCACAGTCCTCGAATACGAACGAATCGGATGGATGGACGGGAATGGACGGGAGGGGAATCCGTCCGGGACGGCCGGGCTCCCGAGGCCGGGCCAGCACACCGGGTGGCACCGTCTGCGGGAACGGCGCCACCCGGAGCCACAGGACCCACCCCTCATGCGGGGCCCTGCGGGTGTCCGCGCCTGCACTCTCCCGGTTGCAGTGAGGAACGTCGCCTTGGACGCGGTGAGCGTGCGCGCCCCATGCGGGCGGGGCGGTGCTCTTCCGCCACCCGCCGCCGCGACGTTCTCGGGGCGGGTGTTCCGGAGTCCGGTGGCAACACGTGCTACCGGAGGCTTACGAGGTGCCGGTCACGCCGGTATTCGGTCGAGCGCCGGCTGCCCGTACGACCTGCGCATGGCGGGCCGAGGCCGGAACTCCCGCACGAGCGCGTCCGTGCACGGCACCGCGGCCTGCAGGTCGACCTGCTTGCCCATGGTGGCTGCCGGACGCACCTGCTCGGGAAGCCCGATCTCCGCCCAGATCTCCTTGCCGCCCTCGGGGCAGTCCTCGACCCCAAACCGGGACACGACCGCCGTGACGAGCATCAGCCCGCGCCCGCAGGTCGCCTCGTTGGTGGCCGACCGGTACTCGGGGCGGCCGAGCCCCGGGTCGGTCACGGACACCCGCAGCACACCCGCGGCGTACCGCAGGCGTGCGGTCAGCATCAGGTCCGGCCGCTCGCCGCCGCAGCCGTGCACGACGGCGTTCGTGCCGAGTTCGGACAGCACGAGCCGCACATCGTCCAGCACCGCGTCTTGCTGCGGCCCGTCCAAGCCGAGCAGAGGCAAGGCCTCCTCTGCCCAGCAGCGGAGGCCCCTGATCCGCACTCGCTCGGAGGGGAACCTTGTTGTGATGGTGCGTGATCTCGGTTCCATGGTGGCGTCTCACCTACTGGGGGAACGGGAGGCTGGCATCTTCAGGACCCGACGATGAGCACGTTCGTGACTCGTCGGGGCAGGTAGCTCTCGGCAGCCGGATCTCCCGGGCCTCGGAAGGGGGAGTACGAGGCCCGGGAGATCCGCCGACTACTCGTCGCTGTCGTTTTCGTGCTGGTTGCCGCTGTCGTGCTCGGTGCCGTGGTTGTTGTTGCCGTCGCTCATCGATGTGTCCTTTCTGGGAGGCTGCCGATCTCCGGCAGCGCCGGTGTGTGATGGAGCCGCCGCAGGGCCCGTGAGGCCCAGGCCGGGGCTCGGCCCGAACCGCCGCGCGATCGCAGACGTACGGGCCAGCGGGCCGGATTCCTGTGGGTCCTTCGTGATTCGCCAGGTCCGGTGCCACTGACGAACAGTCAACTAGCGCAACCTCAGGAATGGATAGGACTTTTCTGCCTGGGCGCCTTCACGCCCCTCGGACATTTCTCCGGGGGTTGACGACGGGCTTGAGAGAGGTAACGTCGCCCCACTGGACCGAGGAGTGCGCCCATGGCAACTGCCGCCCCGAACCACGTCCTTCGGGGACTCATGCTCGCGAACACGTTGTCCGCGAATGACCTGGCGCGAGCCGTCAACGCCGCTGAAGAGAAGCGGTTTGGGCAACCCGGGAATGCCTCGGACAGGCACGTACGACGCTGGCTCTCTGGTGAGACAGGACTGCCGCAGATGCACTATCTCGTGGCGCTCATGGACGTCTTCGACCTGGCTGCCGATCAGCTCGGCTTCACTCTAACGGGTGCAAGGGCCCGACAGCTTGCCGTACTCCAGCCTCGATCTACGCTGCTGGGAGAAGCGCCTGCCAAGGAGGACCACGTGCTCCGCCGCCATTTCATGATCGCCGCAACCGGAAGCCTCATCGGTTTTGCCTTTGCACCATTGCCGGCCTCCGGACGGATAGGGATGACCGACGTCGACCGCATCAGGGGGAGCATCGACGAACTGCATGCCGTGGACGACGCCTATGGGGGCGAACAGCTCGCCGATGTCGCGGAGGAGGCCGTCCTACAGATTGAGTCGGCCATGGGGCGGTGCGTGTACGGTCCTCGGGTTGAGGCGGCACTCTACCAGGTGATCGGTGAGTTGCATGCCTCAGCAGGGTGGTTCGCCTTCGACACCGGCGACCAGCCCCGCGCGAGCAGGAACTTCGACTCGGGCCTGCGCGCCTCCCTGCTGGCCGGCGACCGCATGCTCCAAGCCCGTATCTGGGCCTACATGGCCCGTCAGTCGTGGGAACTCGGCAGAGCAACAGAAACCGTTACGATCGCCCGCCGGGCGTTGGACGCCACACGCAATGGTCGTGACCACCGCCTCAGCGCACTGCTGCACGGTCGACTTGCCCTCGGCTACGCGGCCTCGGGAGAAAGCAGCCGGTGCGCGACTGCTCTGGCGCGGGCGGAGATCGCGTTGGACAGGGTCAGCGGTGCGACACCTCCGGCGTGGCTCGCCTTCGTCGGCCCCGGTGAGCTGCTAGGCGCCGTTGCGATGGCCCACATGGACCTCGGCCAGGCCGATCGGGCAGCTGACCAGGAAGAACAGGGGATGCGCCTGCTGGACCCAAAGTTCCGGCGCAACCGCTTCGCCAAGCTGACACACCTCTCGGAGTGCTACCTCGCCGCCAACGAGCCGGAGAAGGCGGTCAACACGGCAGACCAGGCCCTCACTCTCTACCCGTCGGTCAACTGCCCCCGATGGGGCGTGCGCCTCGGCGCATTCCGAGGGAAGGTGGCTGAGCTCGACCTACCGGTGACACGGGCCTTCGTGGAACGCTACGACATCCTGACCACTTCATAAGGAGCCGTTGTGGCCGCCACCCTGACCATCAGCTACTACACAGCCGGGGACCTGCCCGCCATCGAGACCCGGCTGATCGCGGTGTACGCCGAGGTGTACTCACAGGAGGCCGCCACCGACCCCTTCTTCTCCGTCGAGCGGTTCACCGAGCGTCTGCACCGTCACGCCGCCGGGCCGCGCTGGGGTTGCGCTCTCGGCGAGGTCGACGGCGAGGCGGTCGGATACGCCTACGGCTTCGCCCGTACGGAGGCCTACCGGTGGGGCGGGCTGATCACCCCAGCGCCGGCCTCGCTGCTGGAGGAGACGGATACCCGGACCTTCGCCCTGTGCGAGGTGATGGTCCGCGCGGCCTGGCGGGGCAAGGGCGTCGCGCGCACCCTGCACGAGGAACTGCTGTCCCAACGGACCGAGGAGCGTTCGCACCTTCTGGTCGAGGAGGACCACCCGCGGGTCAGGGCGCTCTACGAGCGGTGGGGATACTCCCGCATGGGCACCATGCAGCCCTACCCGGACGGGCCGCGCTACGACTCCATGCTCCGCATGATCGTCTGAGCTTCACAGTTGACGTCCGACAGTCCGGAAGGCTCTTCGGGCTGGCCGGATCAACACGGAGTGACCGGTCGAGGCCGTGGTCTGGGCTGGGCATTCCAGGCGGTCGGTTCGGTCGCCGACGCCGTCGGGCCGGGGAACGTGCGGCTCGACGCGATGCGGCGCCTGCGTGCCTGCCTTCCCGCACTCCCGCAGGGCAGCGACCGCGTCCGGGCGCTGACAGCGGTGCTCAGGCGGCTGGACGGCGCGGCGGGCTGACGGTTCCTCGCACCGGGTGTCGGCCCTGATGGCCGGCGTCCTGGCTCGAGGGCAGGGAGTCCTGGACGAGCGGCCCGCCCCGAGTTCCGTCCTCTGACGTGAAGGCGAAGACCCTCGGCGACGAGCCGGGGTCGAGACGGAACGGCGCCCGGTCCCGGCTGCAGCCGCCGCAATGGGCTGTTGCCCGGTGACGTCGCCGGGTCGCGCAGGAATCCGATGCCATGGTGCCCCGGCTCCGCCGCCAGGACAGCGGGGCCGGGGCACCACGGGTGGGTCAGTTGCTGGTCGTCAGCAGCCGGTTGGCCAGGGCGTCGGCGAGGCGGTAGGCCTCGTCGGCCGAGAGGGTACGGCAGATGGCGTCCGCCAGCTCCTCCACGTTGTGCCAGTCGACGCTGCCGAGTTCCGCCTGCGGGGCGGTCGACGACTGCTCGTCCACCGGGGCCACGGCCCGCTGCTCCGGCATCGGGAGCGGCTCGGAATTTTCCGCGGAAAATCGCTCGGTGCTCCGGACGGGCTCGGCATTCGCGACCGGGTTGCGGTTTGCGGGCTCCGGCCGAGGGGTGACAGGAGCCGGGGCCTTCACAGTGGCCGGTGCCGTCTCCGCTGCCGCAGCCGACTGGGCTGGCGATGCGGTGACGGGCGTCGCGGCGGGCTGCGGTGCGGGAGCCTCAGCAGGCGCCTTGGCGGCGGCCTTGGCCTCCAGCTTCGCGGCGCGCCTGGCGGCCACGGCGTCGGCGTCGGCCTGGAGCAGTTGCTCCAGCTCCGCGGTCTGCCCGGCCAGGGACATCGCCTCGATGCCCTTCACCGACCCGAGCCGGCGGGCGACGTTGATGGAGACGCCCTCCTCGCCGCGAGCCTTGGCCCGCACCTGGCGCTGCAGCTCGGGGTGGAGCTTCAGCAGGTTCTTGCGGTGCGAGATCCAGCTCTGGGACCAGCCCTCCGCCTCGGCGGCCTCCTTGGCGGTCGGGTACTGCGCCACGATGAGAAGGACCGCATTGGCCTCCTCGATCGGGTCGAAGTCCTTGCGCGCCATGTTCTCGTCGAGCGCGGCCCGCAGCAGGGTCGCCTTGGACTCCGCCACCGAGTCGTCCACGACGACGAGCAGCTGCTCGCGCCCGTACAGTTCCGCGGCGGCACGCCGGCGGTTGCCGTTGACGATGACGACGTCCTGCGGTCCCGCGCCCAGCGTCTGCCGGTCCTCCGGCCACAGCCGCAGGTAGGCGGCCGGGGTGACGGCGAGGCAGCTCTGCAGCTGGCGGTCCTTGATGCTCGCCAGGTCGGAGAGGTCGCCCAGCTCGTCACGGGGGTTGCGCGGGTTGGGGAGGCAGCTGGCGGTGGGGATCCACTTGGCCACCGGGGCGTCGTTGGCGCTGTCCACACCCGGAGCGTCGACGACCGGGTCGGTGGCCATCGAGGCGAAGGAAACACGACGGCCTGCCATCAGCGGCCCCCGTAACCGAGCTCGAGGGACAGACGGAAGAAGTCCTCGCGGGCCCGGTAGGCGGTGCCGCTCTCCTTGTACTGGGTGACGACCGTTCCCTCGGCCACCGCCCGCGAGTGGATCTTGTACCGGCGTAGGACGGTCTTGGCGCGGGGCCACCCCTTCGCCGTGATGTACGCCTCGGTGTCCTCCAGGTCGGCGCGGCCGTCCCGGGGGTCCCAGTTGTTGACGACGATCCGGAAGGGGATGTCCATGGGCTCGATGACCTTCTGGATCGTCCGGGCCGTCGGGTCGAAGCACAGCGGCTCGGTGATCATCGGGACCAGGACGTCGTCCGCGATCTCCAGCGCCCTGCGCAGGATCTCCTCGTCCGCCAGGGTGCCCGGCGTGTCGATGAAGATGTGCTGGTACTCGTCCTTCTCGCCGAGGACGTCGAAGGTGCACGCCGCGAGGTTGACCGTGGTGGTGGTCTTGCCCACGCCGCCCTTCTGGTTGGCGATGACGTGGATCTTCGCGCCGGTGTTCTTCAGGTGGATCAGCTGCTCGGCGTGGTCGTGTGCAGCCATGAAGTCGAAGGGCAGGTTGTCACCCACCCGCTCGGCCCAGACGACGGCGGACCCCTGAGGGTCGGTGGACACGACAAGCACGGATGGCTTCATGATGTTCCGTTCTCTCCGTGGGCTTCCCGGGCCGACTGCCCGGTACTGCGGATGCCCGCCGCTCAAAGCCGTGGTCGGCGGACAGGGAACAGCATTCCAGATGATCAGCCCGGAGCCTGACACGACCCGCGTGTCATGGAGCACAAAAGGGGTTGGATCGCGGTGGCCGGACTTCCGGAGAATCGTCCTTCTTCCCTGAAGTGGCGTCCAATCTCCAGGGTTTCCACCTGCGGTGATGCATGTTTGACGGAGGGGGGAATCTGTGAGCACTGGTCATTCGCATGGGAGGGCCCGTCGTGCGCTTTCCGGCTTTCGCGACGCAGGCCGACTGTCGTGGCACGGTGGGTCCCGCCCGGAGCCGGTCACCGGGTGACGGCCGGCTCCGGGCCCGAACTGGGCAGGGTGAACGTCGGTGGTGCCCAGCCGACTGCGCCACCTCGGAGCAGCACGGGACGCGCGACGGTGATCCCGTGATCCCGCTGCTCGAGGTGCTCCCCTGTGGGGTGACGTGGCGGAGCGATGTGCCAAGGGTCGGCCAACCGAGGAAGTAGCCCTGCTCGGTTGGGAGAACGGAGCGCCAGGTTGGCCCCGCATAGTCGGGGCTGTGGACTCGAACTGAACTAATTGGCGTACTCTGAGCCGAATCACAGCAGGTCAGAAAGTGTCGGCCCCGCACGCGCGGGGATGGCTCCCTGTCCACCAACAGCAGCGGCGCCTCCGTGGTGTCGGCCCCGCACGCGCGGGGATGGCTCCCGCTGGTCGACCGCTTCCTCGGGCCTGACGGCGTCGGCCCCGCACGCGCGGGGATGGCTCCTTCCGTCGCTCGCCGCCGCCGCGCGACAGCTTGTCGGCCCCGCACGCGCGGGGATGGCTCCACCGAGGGCCTTTTTGATTTCTCCTCGGGCTCGTCGGCCCCGCACGCGCGGGGATGGCTCCGCGGCCGGGGTGTGCACCGCGAGGTTCGCGCGGTCGGCCCCGCACGCGCGGGGATGGCTCCGAAGACTGGCTGCGCAGCCGGCGTTGGGACATGTCGGCCCCGCACGCGCGGGGATGGCTCCGCGGGTCACCATGGGGCGCCCACTCCGTGTCCGTCGGCCCCGCACGCGTGGGGCGGCTTCCATGACGAGCCGGCGTGGTCCTGGCGGCGGCAGGCTGAAGGGCCTGGCCGAAACCAGCGCCCACCGGCTCCACAAGCTTCGACTGGGCACGGTTCCGAGCCCGCCCCCTGAAGGCCTCCGCCGCAGGACACGGCGTGCCGCCGAAGGCGAACCGGTGCCAGCAGCCTGTCACGAGGCCGGCTGAACGGCGTAGTCTCTCCGGATCGGGTCGGTCGGATCCGAACATCACACCAGAACAGCCGAGAACGGGGATCGGAAGTGCGCCGTCATGCGCTGGTGGTCGGCGTGGGAGGCGCGGCCGCGAGCCTCACTGATGAGTCGCCTCCGAACTGGCCGCCGCTCGCCTACGCGGCCCCCTATGCGCAACGGTTGCGCGAGGTCCTGGGCAAGCAGTACTCCTACGTCCTCCTGGAGCCCGACCCGGATCCCGCGTCCACCGCGGCCGCGCTCAGTGACGCGCTGACGGCAGCGGTCAAGAGCGGGGCCGACTTCATCGTCATCCACCTGCTCGGGCACGGGGCGCCCACCCGCAACAGTCACGGGCTCCAGGTCGTCGGAGGTGACGGTGAGCTCACCGAGGCACTCTCCCGCTGGGTCGACCTGGCTGAGAACCTGACGACGGGAGGGGACAGCGAGCCCGCCGTCCTGCTCGTGCTCGACCTCTGCCACTCCGGCACGGTGGTTACCGAGCACCTGCGGTCGCTGGTCCGGCCGGAACATCGGCGGGTATGGGTGCTGGCGGCCTGTCAGTCCGACCAGTCGGCCTACGACGGCCGCTTGAGCCTGGCGTTCGACGAAGTCCTCCGGGGCTTCGCATCAGGCGCCCTGAAACTCGACGAGTCGCACGAGCACATACCGATCGACCGCCTCTGCCGCGAAGTGGCCCTCCACGTCGAGGACCAGGGTGCGGGTTCCTACTCCCAAGCCGTGGAGCGCCCGCTCGTCGCGCTCGGTACCGACCTCTCCCACCTCCGGTTCTTCCCCAACCCGCGCTACGAGCCCGGCGGTCCGCGCGGCCGCGCCGGCGTCGACCCGGCGGTTTTCGCCTTCCTCGACGAGGTGGCCGACGCTCGCCATTTCGTGGGGCGGGCGCATGGAGGCAACGGCGCCGCCGCCGAGAGCGGTCTGTCGACCTTCACCGGCCGAAGTGCCGAGCTGCGCGAACTCACGGCATGGGCGGAGAGTGAGGGCGCCCCGGTGCGGATCGTCACAGGGGCGCCCGGGGCGGGCAAGTCCACGCTGGTCGGCATCCTCGCCTGCACCGCGCATCCCCTGCTGCGCGAGGCCACGGAGTGGTTGTGGAGACCGTCGGCCGGTGACCTTCCCGACGCCGTCGAAGGGCTTGCCGTCGTCCACGCGCGACGGCGGACCGTCGCCAGGATCCTTTCCTCCCTCGCAGCCCAGTGGAACCTGGAACCAGCAGACCCCACGACCACGTGGACCACGGACCGGCTGGTGGCCGCGTTGCGCACCAGAGCCGAACCGCCCCACCTGATCGTGGACGCCGTGGACGAGGCCGAGAATCCCGCTGACCTCGTCACCGCCCTGCTGCTGCCCCTGCTGTCGATCGAACGCGCGGACATGAAGCCGCTGTGCCGGGTGCTGATCGCCACCCGTCGCGAGGAGAGCCTTCGGCACCTCTTCGAGGTCACCGCCCGGTACTGCGATCCGATCGACCTGGACCATGTCCCCCCGGCCCGGTTGCGCAAGGACCTCGTGAACTTCGTCAGCCGCGTGCTGCGCCCCATGGCGGACGAGCCCGCGTGGTGTTCCCTGTCCGCGGCCGAGAGCCTCGGCAGGGCGATGGCGGACACGCTGCTCACCGGCACACGGGAGTACGGTGAGTTCCTCGTCGCCGGCCTCTACCTCCGCCTGCTGCGGGACCAGGCCGCGCCCCCGGTCGACGTGGCCGAAGCCGAGGCCTTGGGCCGGGACGTCCCCCGTACCCTCGGTGCGGTCCTCGACCTCGACCTGGAGGTCCTCGCCCGGCCCGGACTTCGCGAACTCCTGGCCGCGTTGGCGTGGGCCGAAGGCGACGGGATGCCTGAGGAACTGCTGGTCCGTGTCGCGGACATCGCGTCGGCTGGAGGGAGCGACGAGTGGGCGGACGCGGCGGAACTCCTTCAGATCGCGCGCTTCTACGTGCGCCGGAACGTCGACCGTGAAGGAACGCCGGTGTACCGCCTCTTCCACCAGGGGCTCGCCGACGAACTGCGCGGTCGGCCCGGTCTCGACGCGGCGACGGTCTGGGAGCGGCTCGTGGCCACGGTACGGCCGGCCGGTGCCCGGCAGGGCCGCTGGTCGACCGCCGTGCCGTACCTGCTGAGCCATGCCGCCCGTCACAGCGCCTCCGCCGGCAGGCTCGACGAGCTGCTCGAAGACGCCGAATTCCTCGTCCACGCGGATCCGGCCCCGCTGGTGAACGAGCTGTACCACGGTGAACGGAGCCCGCGCGCTGCCGTCTATCTGACGTCCTACGGAGCCCACTACGACGGGCCGCCCGACCAGCGGCGGACAGTTCTCGCCATCGACGCGGCCCGGCACCAGCAGTGGCAGCTGAGTTCCGAGCTGTCACGGGACACGGCGTGGAGGATCCGTTGGACGGCCGGACGCGATCTGCACCCCGGCCTGCTGAGGACGCTCACCGGGCATCGCGGCGAGATCTCGGACATGACGACGCTCGTGATCCAGGAGCGGCCCCATGCCCTGACGGCCGGACGGGACGGTACGGCGCGCCTGTGGGACCTGGACTCGGCCGAGACGACACACGAACTGGCCGGTCACGGCTCGCCGGTGAACTGCGTCGCGGTTGTGGAGGCGGACGGTGCGCACATCGCGGTGACGGGATGTGAGGACGGAGTCCTGAGGGGCTGGGACCTGACGACGGGACGTCGCCTCTGGACGAGGCAGGCCCACACGGGTCCGATCCGGTCCATGGTGGCCATGCCCTACGGCGGGGCGCCGGCGTTTGCCACCGCAGGGAGGGACAAGGTCATCCGCTTCTGGCGCCCGTCCTCGGGGGACCTGCTGTCCGACATCCGGATGCAATCACTCCACGCGCCCCCCATCAGCGGTGAGGTATGGCAGCTCTCCCATGTCGTGGTCCCCGGCCGGGGCGACTGCGTCGCCGTCTGCTACGACGATTGGCTTTCGGTGCTCACGGTGCACGGTGAGGAACTGGGAGACGAGGACCTGCTGCTCACCGTGCCGGAACGGCCGACGCGAGTGCGGTACATCGAGCGCGGATCCGATCTCGAACCGGTTTCGGGTGACCGTGACGGCATGGTCTTGATCGGGTACGAGCTCCTGGACGAAGCGCACGCCGATGCCATCACGGACCTCGCCCGTGTCTCCTTGGAGGGCTCCGCCTTCGTCGTCAGCGCGAGCGCGGACGGAACCGCCCGACTGATCGAGACGCGTGAGCCGTGGCGCGCGCGTCAGGTGGCCAGTCACACGACGAAGATCACTCGTGTAGCAGTGGTTCCCGACCCCGACGGCATGCGACTCCTCACCGCGAGCGAGGGCGGTACCGTCCGGATCTGGGACTTGACGGCCGAGACGACCCAGCAGCGGTACTCCGGGCACGTCCACACCGTCACCGCGCTGCTGGCCCTGCCGGGAGGCCGGCTGGTCTCGTGCGGCGCCGACGGGACCTTGGCGTTGTGGGACACCGAGACCGGGGAGATGCAGCAGGTCTCCCTCCACGTTGATCACGACGGCCACCTGATGCCGGATGAGGCGACCGGCGTCGCACTGCTGGAGGACGGAGAGCACCCGCGGATCGTCGCCTCCTGCGCCAGGGAGGACTTCGCGCTGTGGGACACGAGCGTCGCGGAGGAGACGCTCGAGGGACGGGTCGACGGTTCCCTGCCCGGTACCGACGCCATCGTCTCGGTTGTGATCGACGGCGTGCCCCACATCGCGTGCGCGGGCCCGACCGTCAAGCTCTACAGCCTCGATCGTGTGGACTACCTGGCGGCCTGGCCCCATGGCCACGGAGACTGGCCGAGCGCACCCACCGGCGAACGCGAGCTGGACCTGCCCGGAGACGTGGCCTGCATGGCCGCCTCGGCCGGCCACATCGTCGCCGGGTACCGCTCGGGTGTCGTCCGATCGGCACCGCTGCGAGGTTCGTCCGGAGGACGCGAGCTCACCCGGCACCCCACTGCCGTCTGGGCGGTGGCCACGGTCGAACTCGACGGGCAGCTCCACGCCATCAGCGGGGACCACGCGGGAGCGCTCCGCCTGACGGCGTTCGACGGCACCTCGCAGGTCGACCTCGTCGGACACACCCGTGCGGTCTTCACCGTCGTACCGGTCACGTTCCAGGGCCGAGCACACGTCCTCACCGGCGGCATGGACCGTTCGATGCGACTGTGGGACCTGACGACCGGTCGGCAACGCGACGTCTTTTGGTTCCCCGACACCGTGTTCGCCATCGCCGTGGCCGAGGACAGCACCGTCTTCGCAGGCGTGGGCCCGGACATCGTCCGCCTGGAGCCGACCGATCACCTGTTCCCCCTGCGGCCCTGGACGGCCCCGGCACAAGAAACGAGGACCGCATGACCGCCATCGTCGGAGTGCACGGCGTCGGGCACTACGCGGCCGGCCACTCCCCCGTGGATGTCGTCGCCGCTCGCTCGACGCTCTGGACCGGGGACCTCGCCGCCGGACTCGGCGTCGCCCCCGACCGGATATCACTGACCTACGCCTACTACGCCCACCACCTGCACCGCGACCGGCCGGTCGCGCAAGGGGCGGCGGACGCTCTCGAACAGCTTGTGCGCGAGCATCCGGAGGCGGTCGCCGGGGTCACGGACTGGGCGGAATCGTTGGACGAGTCCCTGGGCCTGGGGCTGCCGGCGGTCACGGCGCAGGGACGTCTGGCCGTGCCTCTGCGGCAGCTCGTGTCGGTCATCGCCGAGCGCCTCAGCCTCGACGGCCGGCTGACCCGGGCCTTCATCGGCCTGTTCTTCCGGGACGTCGCCCTCTACCTCGGGCAACGGGACGATGCCACCCGTATCGCCGCCCGCGACGAGGTGGCCGCCGTCATCGCGTCGGCAGGGGCACGGGTCGTGATCGCCCACTCGCTCGGCAGCGTGGTCGCCTACGAGGCCCTGCACGCGCACCCCGAGCTCGAGGTCGACCTCCTCCTGACCCTCGGCTCGCCGCTGGGGCTTCCCCACGGGGTCTTCGACCGGCTGTCACCGACGCCTGTCGACGGCACCGGGCAGCGACCGGGAGGGGTCCGCCGTTGGGTCAACCTCTGCGACCACGGCGACATCGTCGCGATCCCCCGACCGCTGAAACGACGCTTCCCCACCGTGGACCTCGACCTGGTCGACAGCATCGCCCCGTTCGACTTCCACAAGGTGGCACCGTACCTCCGGTCGGCCGCGGTGGCTGCGACCATCGCCCCGTTCCTGGGCGGGGGCGGCTCGTCGAGCTGACGAGCGCCGTCGCACGCTGAGGGAAGGAGCGGCCGCCGCCTACGGATTCGGTCTCCTCCCCGCCGACGTCGCCTGGGGCGGGAGCCAGTCCCCTGCCCCTCCGCTCGCCTGTCCCTCCCCTGTCGCCTTCCCACCGGGGGCGGTCAGCCGGGCTACAGAGGTGGTGCGTTCCGTCCCTCCAGTCGGCCGGTGCGGGCGGTCGCCCAGGGGTTCTGCTTCCGGACCCGGATCCGGCGGAAGTAGCGGCGCATCGCGGCGGAGTCCTTGCGCCAGTCACCCATTTCGGCGATCTGGTCCTCGGGAACGTCGGCCTCGCGCAGCGCGGAGGCCCCGCCGGCCCGGAGGCCGTGTGCGGTGACGGCCTTGGCGGTGGCCTCGTGCAGGAGCGCGTTGTATCCGGACTCGACGCGCTGCTGTTCCGAGAGGTCGGCCACGTGCTGATACGCCTTCCGGGCACGGGACTTGACGATGGTGTTGACGGCGTCGCCGGACAGGTAGGAGAGCTCCACCCACTCCTCGACGGCGATCTCGTGGTCCGCCTTCGGCTGCCCGTCCCGGTGCTTCGGCCGGGTCTGCGGGGTGAGCCGGACCTGGAGGCGGCCGGCCTTGTCGAGCGCGCGAAAGAGGGCCTGGTCGAGCGGCATGCGGACGGTGCGGGCGTACTCCAGCCAGGCGCGCAGGCGGCGTACCGGGCACAGGTGCGGGGCGTCGTCGCGGGCCGAGATCCAGGCTTCGAAGACCGAGCCGTCCTTGCGGGTCTTGCGGGCGACGAGGCGGACGGCGATGCCGTCGGGGTGCAGTTCGGCGTGCACGGGTACCAGGTGGGCGAGCTCGATGCGGCGGCTGAGCAGGTGCCAGCCCATCGTGAGCATGGCGGCGTCGCGTCGGCCGATGCCCTGGCGGTGGTCCCGGTCGCAGTCGGCGACCATCTCCTCCAGGTCGGCCTCCAGGATCGCGGGCGACTGCCTCTCGGTCTTGGTCGCGGACCACTTCCTGCGGAAGGCGGCGATCATCCTGCTGGTCTGGATGGTCCCGGGCCGGGTGTTCCCTGGGGTCTCCCGCTCCTGCCAGGTGACCACGGTGCTGTGGTAGTCGGAGACCGTGTTGGGGTCGTAGACGTCGCTGAGGATCATCCACCCGACGTACTCGATCAGCGTCGCCGTGGTACACGGCAGTGCGACCCGTCCGCGCTCGGCGCACCAGCGTTGGAACACCCGGATCCGGGCCTGGCGGTTGCGCTCGGTGTTGGGCACCGTCGACTCTCCGAGGAGCTGCGCGATCTCCTCGCTGATGACGAAGTCCCCGGCCGCGTACTCGGGCGCGGTGAACGCGGCCGGCAGCGGTCGGCCTGCCACCAGCACGGTGTCACGGTCGAAGCCGCCGATGTCGATCCCGTGCCCGCGGGAGCGGGCGGCGGGCAGTCTCTGGTCGTCGCTGTCGACGAACTCGGCTTCCACGACGTCGAGTTCGTCGCTCATGCCTGCCCGCCGTGGAGGTGGTGCCACTGCCGTCCGAGCTGTGCGGATCCGTGGGTGGCGGGCCCAGCGGGCGCGCCGGGTGTGGGTTCGGTACTCAACTCGGCTCTCCTGCGCGCACGGGCTGCTGACGGAGGAAGCTTCTCACAGCAGTTGCCTCGTATATTGCCAGATATACGAGGCTAACGATCGTTAACGCGCGACGGAAGGTCAGGCGGGGGTATAGAGGCCCGCTCGCTCCGCCCGAGCACCTACCAACGTTTGTAGGTGACGGCCGGCCCCGGCCGAGGGCGGCGGCGAGACCTCCTCACGTGAGTAGGAGGGGTCTTGGTCAGGCGGAGGTTCGCCGCTGGGCACCTAGGAACGTTCCTAGGTGGTCCTTCCGGCGACGAGGACGGGACGGCGGCCGGCGGCTCGCCTGGCTGTCACGGTGAGCAGCCTCCGTGGGACCAATTGGTCCCACGGAGGCCCTGTTGACGGGCCCGTGGCTGGACCGTCTCACGTGAGACGGTCCAGCGAAGCACATCGATGCCTTGCACAGAGGACTCTTCATGGGTCCTCCAGCTGACTACCGAAGACCTCAATCCTTTTCCACGCCGTGGTAGATTGAGACTTAGGTCATCGAAAGACTGATGGATCCGACTTTCCAGGCCTCGATAACGGTTGAGGATGGAAAATCAAATCGAATGCGTTAGTCGATAGTTCGGAGTCCGCTATTAGGCCTCCGGGGCTGTTTTCGATTAGGACCTAAAGATTGACTTCCGGAGATTGATTCCTCCGGAGGCATGGTGAAGCCGCCCGGCTCCTCACAGTGGAAGCAACCGGGCGGCCGCGGACCGCGCGCAGTGCGGCGTATCACCATCACCTGTGCGGCCCGGGGCGCAACCCGGGCCGCACAGCCGTACTCAGAGCCGGCGGAAAATCTCCGCCGCCAACTTGAGTGCCTCGATGACGATCGCGCCCACCATCTGCACGCGGCGTTCCCGCTGGTCGTCCGGCTTCTCCTGCTCCGGCTCGCGGCCGGCGTTCGGGTCCTTCGGTTGTCCAGTCATGGAACGCTGCTCCCCTTCCTTGATGGGTGGGCGTATATGGCTACGCCCGAGCCCCCGGGTCCGGAGAGAACCCAAGATCATCGGGAAGGGTCGAGGGGATGCCCCCTCGAATGGCAGTGACGCGGCCGATTCTATAGCCAATTGACGGGGCTTCAAAACTTGAGGGCATTAGTCATGACTCTTCGTATGCAATCAATTAGCTGACCTGCGGTTCTCTGGATTGCCACCAGGTAGCGACCCTCAGGTGCGAACTGCTGTGATGCCGATGGCGCCCCGGCGATGTCCCTGCTGTGCGGCATCCTGGAGGCCCACTGCGAGAAGAGTGGCCATGGACGAGAAGCTGAGGGCGCGCGGTTGCCGAGGATGACTGGGTGCCGGATGGTCTGCGCGAGGCCGCCCGCAGTCGACTGGTCGCCCTGGAGGAACGGCACGGCCCGCTGTGGACGCCGTCGCGCACCGGATCTCCACCGGCTCGGCCAGCATCGTCATCAACGTCCGTGGCCTGCCCAACGACTGGGCCATCAGCGGACGTTCGGAAGTCCGTCCGGTCGCCTTCCGCAACATCCCTTCCCTGGCCTGCAGGGGCCTCGCGCAGGCGCTCCATGCGATCGGCGAGGCGTACAACCGGCATGGCGACGGGTGCATGCAAGACCTCGCCGACAACCGGTTCTTCTTCCGCGTCGAGGTCTACTGCGCGGACGGCACCCATCTCGACCTGGATGTCGTCTCACCCCCACAGGGACCGGAGGAAGGCATGGACGCGTCTATCAGCGCTGTCTCTGCTGTCATGAGGCCGAGCTTAGAGGTGCCGAAGCCATGCGCCGAACCGCCCGAAGTCGGCTTGATCTGCGGGCCTTCCTGCCGCAACCGCTGCGCTCTGCGGGAGCCTATCGACGACCTCCGGTCGGACAGGCACAGGTCACCCGTGCGGGTGAACACGGTATGCGACGCAACGCCCCGGGCCCCGGCAGGAACACCTTCGGCGCGGACGTGCTGCGCCGGCGCGGCGCCGGGGGCGCGGGCGCCCGCCCTGCGCAGTCCGTCAGCCGTAGACTGACGGCGTCGCCCGGGCCACTGCCCTTCGACACGACGCCCCGGCGGCAGGGAGCGTCAGCCTGCGGCTGACGGCTTCTCGGTTGAGCGGGTGAGCACCTGGTACTTCTTCGCGGCGGACTGCTTGGTGATCCCGCCCAGCGCCTGGCCGACGTCGTTCCAGGAGCCGCCGGCGCCTCGCGCCTTGGCCATCAGGGTGGCGGTGTTCGCGTCCAGGGCGGCCTGCAGCTCCATGACGAGCGCGAGCGCGGCGAGCGCGGCCTCCTTGTCGATCTCCTCGTCCACGAGCGCGGCGGCGAAGGCCTCCGCCGCCGGCATGGGCGCGGCGCGCTGCCGCCAGGCCTCGCCGAGGTCGCCCCGGGCGTAGCGGGCGGTCAGCAACTCGACCGGAGTCGGTTCCAAGGCGGCCGACACGGGGGCGTCAGTCTCTGACTGACGGCTGTCCTGGGCGGGGACGGGCGGGGCGAGGAGCCAGCCGATTCCCCGGCGCTCCTTCAGGAGCTCCAGCGCGTAGGTGGCATCCCGGCCCCGACCGCGCTCCTGAGCGGACTCCTTCAGCACCCGCTCCACCATGGCGTTCTCCCGCGCGCTCGCGGTGCGCATCGGGAACGCCACATCCTCCAGCGAGCGCTGCGCAGCGTAGCGCAGGTCGAGCCACCGCTTGTCCTCTCCGGAGACGAAGCACCGGATTGCCGCGAGGACGATCGCCTCCTCGGAGAAACTCCGGTCGGTGCAGATGATCTCCTTGTACTCCGGCAGCTGCCGCTCGACGGCGGCGTGCACTGTGGCCTCGGTCGGCCCGTCGTACCACCGGATCTCCCACTTCCGTCGGTGGTCGTGGTAGTCCGTGTCCATGCCACACTGGTGGATCTTGGACAGCTGGAAGACGAATGAGCGGATCGCGCTGCTGCGACTGGCCACCGGCTCAAGCCTCCGCGAACGGTTGGGCGGTGACCCACTTCGCGACCGCCGACGGGGTGGCGAAGCCGTCCTGGGAGGTGCGGTAGGAGACCATGGCGCCGTCGCGGTGCCACCGCGGCGGCGCCTGGCCTTCCCAGCGCCAGGCGCCGCAGGGCGTCCGGTACTGGCGGATGTACCCGACCACGTCGACCTGAAGCAGCTGTTCGGTGCGCCGGCCGGCGACGAGGCAGCCGTGCTGGGGCTGCATGAAGCCGAAGTACTCCTCGGCGATGGTCCCCATCAGCCCGACCCCTTCCCGGCCACGGCGCACGCCCCGCCGGCGACCGTCATCCTACGGCTGACGGGGACGGGTGGACTCCTGGACCGGGTTCCTGGACGCCTTCGTCCTCCTGCCCGGGGCAGGGCCTCGTCGTTCGCGTCGATGACCGGGGTGTCGAACCGCAGCCCGTCCACCGTCGCAGGCAGGTCGACGGCGATGACTTCAGCGGTGATCCGCCGACCGACCTCCACATCCTCGCTCCGAGGCCGCCCTCAGGGCAGGTCCAACGAGCCGACGAACCCCAACGCTCTCGCCGGGGACCCGTCCAACGTCACCGCTACCCCGGAGCGGGTGACCTCTGACGCGACCCCACCACACAGGTCGCCGACGCGGATCGCTGACAGAAAGCTCCGTACGGCGCGGTCCTCCGGTACTTCGCGCATGTCGGCAAGCCACGGCATCCCACCCGGGCATCTCAGTGACCGTTGACACAGGCCGACGCAACGCCTCCCGGCTTGGTCGTACGGTGACCGTCCATCGCTCGTCGACGGTGAAGCCGTCGGGGTCAGCAGACCTTCCGGTAGGGCACCTCGGGGAGGTACGTGTCCCAGTCGAATTGCGGCAGTCCGCCTCCGGCTCGTTCGCAGATGTCGGCGGCTTCCTGGTCCGGGGCGACCGTGATCTCGTGCGCCGGTACGTGCTCGGTCGCTATGCGCAGGGTGCGGTCGTCGGGGCCGAAGGACAGGGAGAGGGTGGCGCCTCCTGTCGTGGGGACGGCGGGGCCGAGTGGCTGGTGGGATGCGAGGTCCCACATCCGCAGTGTGCCGTCGGTGCCCGCGGCGGCCAGGATGCGGCCGTCGTGGGAGAAGGCCAATGCGGAGATGGGGTCGAACGCCCCCGTGGCGTTGGGTCTGAAGCTGCCGGGCAGGACGCCCAGGTTCCGCTCGGCGTTGCCGTCCCAGAGCGTGACGCGGCCGGCTTCGTCGCCGGTGGCCAGGTACGTGCCGTCCGGGCTGAACGCCACGGTGTGCGTCGTGTTCTGGGTGAGCGTACGAGGGACCACTCGGCCTGACGGCAGGTCGGCGAGTTGGTTGTGGGAGGTGACGAGGAGCCGTCCGTCCGGCCGGACGGCGAGTTGCTCCCCGCCAAGGCCGGAGAGCACCCGGGTCCTGGCCCGTTGGGGCAGGTCCCAGACTTCCAGGGCCTCCTGCTGCGGTATCCGTGACACCAGGAGCGACCTTCCGTCCGGTGTGAAGGCGATCGCATTGACGTCGTCCACCGCACGCCGTTCGGGAGCCGCGAGATCCAGGGTCGCGGTCGTGCGGCCGGCGGAGACGTCCCAGACGGACACTCTGGGTGGTGAGGTCGGCTGCCTGTGGTCGACGATGCCGTAGGCGAAGGCTCGCCCGTCGGGACGGAACGCCATGAGAACGGTGCAGGAGAAGGAGAGCCGTCTGCCCTCGGGAGGCGGCAGGCAGGACAGGACGGGCAGGTCGACGACGTGTCCTCCGCCGCGGAGGTCCCGCAGTCGGATGTGGTGCGTGTGGTCGCCCGCGGACGACAGCAGGGTGGCGAGCGTGCTGCCGTCCGGGCTGAACACGGCGGCTGAGATCGGCTGGCTCGTCCAGGCCGGGGCGAGGACGTTCGTGAGGTCGATGGTGCGTACCGCGGCTCCGGTCGAGCCCTCCTGGTAGCGGATCCGGTGTTCGTCCGGATCCAGCCTGAACTGGCTGGCGTCGGTGTTGGCGAGTGGATGCCGCAGGAGCGGGACCGACGGGATGTCGAGGCGCCACAGCAGCACCTCCTTGCCGTCCGATGCCACCATGAGCGTTCCGTCCGCGCTGAACGACGCCTCCCTGAGGTCGGCGTGTTCGACCCGCGGGAGTTCCGTTCCCGAGGCGATGTCCCAGATCCGGACGCCGCCGCTGTCGACGACCGCCAACCGGCGGCTGTCCGGTGAGAACCCGACGGCCTGGTCCAGGCACTGCTGCGCGGTGGCGTCGGGAGCCCCGGCGAGCGGGACCTCGCGCTGCTCGGGCACGTTCCACACCTGGACCGGCCCGCCCGGAACGCACAGCGCCATCAGGCGGTCGTCGTGGCTGACCGACGCCTCGGGATACGGGAAGTTCTCCAGGCGGGGCCACTCTCCCCACATCCGCCGCTGCCTGACCTCCGGTATCCGGCGCGTCTCGTCGCGGGTGGGCGCTCTGTGTACGCCGCCCCCGGTGCGTCGTTCGAGCAGGAGTCGGCCGCTGTGGCTGTCCCGGACCTGGACCACGTCGTCCGTGCCCTCGGTCGCGAAGAGGACCAGGGTCCGCCCGCTCGGACCGAGCCGAGCCGCGGTTCCGGTCAGACCGGGGTCGAACGGGTGGCGTGCCACCGGGGATCCGCCCGTACTCTCCGCCGGCAGGTCCCACACGTTCACATGATCGAGTCCGAACACGGCGAGTGTTCGGGTGTCGGCGCTCATGTCCTCCACGTCCTCGGCCTCGGCCCCCAGGCCGGGGAGTGTTGCTACTCGCCGGTGCGTGCCGACGTCCCACTTCACCACCTCGTCCCGGCCGACACCGACCAGGGTGCGTCCGTCGCCGCTGAGGAAGTGGGTCTGCGGGACGGCTTTGCTCGACGGGGGGTCGGTGAAGACGTCCTGGTCCGGCTGGACGGCTGCGCCGAGCAGCGCGGACCGTGACTCGGGTAGATCGGCGGTCTTCCACGCGGTGACGCTCAGCCGCATCGCCGTGACCGGGTCGGACGAGCGCATGCCGTCCGCCACCGCGGCGGCCCGGCGGGCGGCGGCCTCCGTGCGGCGGCGTTCGCCGGTCAGGTTCTGCTGCCACGCGATCACCCCGGCCAGCAGGACGAGCACGACCAGGGCGGACAGCGTGGCGAGCAGGGTGCGCAGCCGCCGGGCGGAGCGCGCGGTCTTCCGGTTCTCCTGGTCGCGGGCGGTGAGGGCGGCGGTGAGGAAGCGGGACTCCAGCGGGGTGAGGTCGTCGCGGTGCCCGGCGCCGGCGAAGGTGGCTTCGGCCGCTGCCAGGCGGGTGCCCCGGTAGAGCGCTCCGGGGTCATGGCCCAGTTCCTCCCAGGCCTTGGCGGCTTCGGTGAGGTGCCGGTGGTGGCGCAGCCTGTCGCGGGCGTCTTCGACCCAAGCGCTCAGGCGCGGCCAGCAGCTGATCAGAGCCTCGTGCGCCAGGTGGACGGTGTCTCCGTCCAAGGTGATCAGCCTGGCGCGGGTCAGGCTTTCCAGCACCGCTGCGGTGTCGGCGTCACCGGTACCGAGAGACTCGAGTTCGGTGCGGTCTGCGGGTCGGCTGGTGTCCTGCGCGCCCTCTCCCGGGGTGACCAGTCGCAGCAGGATGCGCCGGGCGACGGCGGCCTGCTGCGGCGTCAGGCGGTTGTAGGTCTGTTCCGCGGTGCGGGCGATGGCGCCGTGCACACCTCCGGCGGCTTCGTAGGCGGCCTCTGTCAGTGTCCTGCCCTTGCGGCGGCGCCAGGTCTCCAGCAGGGCGTGCGACAGCAACGGGAGCCCGCCCGGCTCGCCGTCGACCTCCTCGATGATCCTCGAGGTCAGGGCGCGCTCGACGATCAGGCCCGCGCCGGCGGCCGGATTGACGATCGCCTCCCGCAGCTCCGCCGGGCCCATCGGCCCGACCAGCAGCGTGGCCTCCCGCAGGGCCACGGCGAGCCCGTGGTGCTCCGCGCAGCGTCCGAAGAAGTCCGCCCGCACCGCCAGGACCACCCGTAATCGGCTCTCCGGCTCACACGCCGCCAGCAGCAGACCGATGAAGGCGGCACGCTCCGCCGGCTCGGTGGACAGCGTGAACGCCTCCTCGAACTGGTCCACCACCAGCACCGTGTCGCCCGTACCGTTCCCGGGCGTCAGCAGCGCGGCGTGGTCGCAGGCGGGCCGCGGGCCCGGAGTGAAGATCCGGATGGCGGCCGGACCCGTGCCCGTCCCGCCCCGGTCCCGGAGCGCTGGGATCAGTCCGGCGCGGAGCAAGGAGGACTTGCCGCTGCCCGAGGCGCCCACGACGGCGACCAGACGACGGGAGTCCACCAGTCCCAGCAGGTCGGCGACGAGCCTGTCCCTGCCGAAGAACCGCTCCCGGTCACCCGGTTCGAAGCGGGCCAGGCCCCGGTACGGCGCATCGGCATCATCACCGTCCTCCGCGGCCACGTCCCGCACCGCGGCGTGCCAACGCCGCTCCCACTCCGCGGGGTCCCCGCCACAGGCCTCCACATAGGCCAGCACCACCGGCAGCGACGGGAGCTGCTGCCCGCCGGCCGCCCGCGACAGCGTCGCGACCGAGTAGCGGGTACGACTGGCCATCGCGCGGTAGGTGACGTTCCCCGCCTCCCGGCGTAGCTGGCGCAACTCGGACGCGAAGCGCTGGACCGGTCCTGCGGCCGGATCCAGCGGGCCTTCTTGGCGGCCCATCCGTGTCCTCCCCCGCTCGGCGGCACCCGGACCGTCAACGTACGCACCGGAGAGAGCCGCGGCAACGGCTTCCCAACGGCCTGTCCTGTTTCATCCGTCGTTCCGGCCCACGGAGCGGCACTTTGTTTCACGTGGTGAGGAGGGCTGCGCAACAACCAGTCGACCGTGAAAGCTCGGTCGTGTCAGGGCCGGAAGGCGACACCACCGCCCCTGACGCCGGCCCGACCGCGCCCCGCGGTACCGCCGCCCGCGTGGGCTGCGGTACACGTGCGGCGGAGATTCCGAGCCGGGCAACGTCCCTCACCCCTCTGTTTCGCACCGACAGGAGACAGCCATGCGATTGGCCAAGATCCGTGCCGCAACGGTCGCACTCACCCCGACGCTGAAGGCGAAGCGATTGTCCGCGGCCACGGCGGCAGCGGTACTGCTGGTGCTTCCTGCAGCGGGAGCGGCCCATGCGGCGCCAGGCGAGAAGACCGCGCATTCCGGCCGCTACCACGTGGTCGGTGCGGTGCAGGAGATCTCCCCTGAGGCTGCCGAGGGGCTGCGCTCCGGCGCTGAGCAGCAGGGCCTGGCCTCGTCGTGGGTAACGCCGTGGGCGCATTGGACGCCGTACGCGGGCGGAGAGGTGAACGATGTGCGAATGCACGTGTTCAGCGGCTCCGACGGCCACGACCGAGCGTACGCGGAGGCCTACCTGAACTATGCCTGGGACGGGCTGTACCTGGACGTCTCGCAGACTGCGGGAAACGGGCACTGGCCGTGGCAGGCCCAGAACCTGGGTACCGTCGGCGGGCAGTCACATCGGGAGACTGCCAGCGTCTATGACGGGCCGGGCAACTGGGTGCGGGCGTGCGGCGCTTCATGGGGGGATGACAACGACCCGTGGGGCAACCCGAGGTGGGGCACCAACATCGCATGCACCGCCTGGAACTGACCGGTCAAGGAAGAGGCCGGCTCCACACCATCAGGAGGTTGCGTTCCGCACCGGCTCCAGGACCGTCGCGCCGACAGCGGACGGTACTGCCCGCCGGGCAACGCCGATCTTCTCTCCTCAGGAAGGAACGTCCCATGAAGCGCATGAACCGGTTGACCGGGATCCTGTTCGGTCTCGCCGCGGCCACCACGGCGTTGACCGGGTTCGCCGTCCCCGCCGCGTCCGCCGCCACGTCCCAGGTCACCGCCGGCTGCTACGCGTCCTCCTGCAGCGGACGGGACCCCATCCAGATGGGCTGCAACGCGGACGCCTACACCGTGGAATCGGTGAGTTCCGCCTACGGCACGATCGAACTCCGCTACAGCTCCTCGTGCAAGGCGAACTGGGCGAGGATCTCCGGTGCCTCGAACGGACAGCTGTTCTGGGTGGAGAACAGCTCCGACATCCAGTTCTGGAACGCGATCGGCTCCGCCGGCTACGGCGACATGGTCGACGGATCGGGCAGCGCGCGCGCCTGCATCTCCGGCAACGGTCCCTGCACCGGCTGGCACTGAGACTCCTCTGCCCGGCCGGGGTCGGGAAGCCGCGCGGTTCGCGCTGGTTCCCCGTCCCCGGGCCGGCGGCTGACTCTCCGGCAGCACCCGCCGCGCTCGCGTTCGAGCGACGGCCACGGCGCTCGGCGCCCCGCACCCCCGGGCCATGGCCACGGCATGCGACATCGGAGAACCTCAGGACTCCGTGACACCGCCGTTCTGCGGGCCCCGTTGCGAAGCGACCCCCCAGGACAGGACCCAAAGGCTCAGCACCACCGAAACGGACATGGCATCGACACGCATTCCGGGCCGGGACCTTCCCGGCCCGGAATGCAGACACCAGGAGGAAGAACATGAAGACACGACGCATCCTCACCACCCTGCTGCTGGCGGGGACGGTGGCCACCGCGACGCTGGCGGTGACGCCCGCCGCGCAGGCCGCACCGAACAACGGGAACTGCCGCGGCGCCCGGGCCTTCTGCTTCTGGTACAACAGCAACCAGTCCGGCTCGGTGGCCGGCTGGGACCTGCTCACCGGCTTCAAGGGCTTCGAAGACCTCGCCTACGCCGGCGCGTTCCAGGGCCCCGGCAACGGACAGGGCGTCGCGGTGAAGAACAACGCGGCCTCCGCCACCTACCAGTTCCCCGGCAACTGCTACGGCTACGTCAGGGTGTACTACAACAGCGGCTGGAGCGGGCCCTCGGACGACGTTCCGGCCTGCGGCAACATCAACCTGGTGAACACGAAGAACGAAAACGCCTCGTTCTACGTCTACGGCTGACCCAGCAGGACCCGGCTGGGCCGTCCGACTCCTCGGACGGCCCAGCCGACCGGAGACACGAGGCCCTCGACACCATGGACACACCACGGCTCACCGCCCCGCTCGCGGCCGTCACCACCTGCCTTCTGCTGCTCGCCTCCTGCTCCACGAACAGCGGGACCACCACCGGCACCGCACCGACCTCTACCAGGGGAACGCCACCCGGCCCGGCAGGCACCTCCGCCGACAGCACCAAGACCGCGCCCGACCCCGCCGACGACCCCACCGTCATCTCCCTGCCCCTGGACCCGTACTTCCTCCCACCCGCCGACAACGCCCGACTGCACACCGCCCTGGACCGACTGGTCGCCGACTGCCTGCGTAACGCCGGAGTCCGACCACCCGCCCCGGCCACCGCCCCGACCCCCGTGCTGGGCCGGTACGAACGGCGCTACGGACTCACCAGCGCCTCCGGGGCCCGCACCACCGGCTACCACTTGCCCGCCCACCCGGACCCGGCACAGGTACGGCTCTCCCCTGACCAGCTGAACGCGCTCACCGGCCCGCAGGGCTGCCAGGAATCCGCCGCGCGCCGGATCACCGGCACCACCAGCTACCCCGGAGATGCCTACCTGGTCCGGTCGGTCAACCAGGAGTCCTTCGAGCAATCGACGAAGAACCCGGAGGTCGTGGCCGCCGTCGCCGCGTGGTCCCGGTGCATGAAGCAGGCCAGCCACGACTACGCGACACCGCTGCAGACCGGCACCTGGCCCTCCGAACTACCCACCGACGAAGAGCGGACGACCGCGATCACCGACGTCGTCTGCAAACAACAGACCCGGCTCGTCCGGATCTGGAACGAAGCCGAGGCCGCCATCCAACGCACCCTGATCCAGCAGAACACCATCGCGTTCGACAACGTCCTGGCCGAACGCCGCCGCATGCTCAGCGAAGCGGACACTGTCCTCGCCGAAGGTCCGGCGTCCGGGCCGAGCCACTCGGCCGCCTTCGAGTAGTCACCGGGCCAGGGAACCCCCAGGGCAGGGGCCACTGCGGGCCTGCGGCACGGCGCCCGGTCGGTGCCCCACCACGGCGATGACTACGACTGGGATGCCTGCGTCGACCTCCTCTTCCAGGGCACCGACATCCTGATGCTCTTCAGCGCGCACCTGGACGGGATCGAAGACCCCGACGACATGGCCAACCAGGCCATGGGCATCGGCGACATGCGCCCTGCTGCCTGGTTCACGCCTTCGACAACGTCCAAGCCCGCAACCCGGGGCGCGGCTTCCGCCGCTGACCCGGCGGTGTAGAGGTCGGTCTCGGGCGTCGCGAGGGACACGAGCAAGGCGTAGGAGACCGGTCGGCTGACCCGGTCGAATCTGTTGTTGCACTTCCACCAGCCGGGCAGACCGCAAGGGCTCTGCGGTCGGGGAGATCGGCGGCCCCAGAAAACGCGGGTGGGGCCCGCAATGCCGGATGCATCGCGGGCCCCAGGGTGGGGGGTCAGGTGTTGTTCGGGTACATGGTCCAACGCTGGTTGGCATGATCAGGGAGACACCCCCCGATGGCAAGGACTGTTCCGTTGGCGTCGATTGCGCCGGGGAGGTCGAGGCAGCGGTCGGCGGTCGGATTATAGATGCTGCCGTCGGCGCGCAGGGTCCAGACCTGACCGGTGGCCCCGACGCAGTCGGTGATCACGACCTGGGTACCGGAGCTGGTGGCGTTGTTCTTGGTGGCGACGCAGCGTCCGCTGGTGCGCAGGGTGCCGTCGGAGCCGAAGGTGAACTTCTGATTGGCGCCGGCCCAGCAGTCGTAGAAGCGAAGGTTGGTGCCGTTGCTCGCGCCAGAGTTGTCAAGGCAACGGTTGGGGTTGGCGGCGGAGTTGATGTTGTACGAGGCGGGCTTCGGCGTGTCCAGGACGCGGATGTCACCGAAGCGCGGCAGGCCAGCCTCGGGCGCGATGCCCAGGTACTGGACGAGGCTGTGGTTGTTGTCGGTGATGATCAGGTCGGGGTACCCGTCACCGTTGATGCCACCGGGAGAGTCGACCACAGGGTACGTGGCCGAGCTGAAGCCTCCGACGAGGGCCGTGGTGGCGGTGGGCGCCTGCCAGTACTGGCTGCTGTTGTCGAGGCAGCCCGAGATGATCAGATGGGTGCCCGGCACGTTGCTCCCACTAGGGACGGTAAGGCAGCGGCCGGAGTTGGGGTTCTGCAGGGTGCCCGGGTAGGGACCGGGGACCCACTTCTGGGCGGCGCCGCTGTGGCAGCCGTACAGATTGACCGGCGCGCCGTTGTCGGTCAATCCATTGGTGATGTCGAGGTTTGCTGGGAGTGTCCGATGCCTGAAGGTCCGATGACCTGATCCGCGCTCAGGCCGCTGCCCGCCTCGTCGACGGCGGGCAGCGGCCACCTCAATGCCGCTTCCGTACAAGGAGAAAGTATGCCCAGAGACATCGCCACGGCTTGCCTGGAGGCGACCCCTGCCGAGAATGTCATGGCCGCTCTCACTGCCTCCCTCGCCCCCTTCGCGCACGAGTCCCAGCCGGTCGACAACCGCTGGCAAGGGGAATGGGACTGGTGGCACGTCTACGGAGGCGACGGCGAGCATGGCCTTGCCGTCCGTCTGGGCCATGAGAACGACCCGCGACTGATCCGTCATCCCACCTGGCTGGACGGCTCCCCACGCCCGGCACAGCCCGCACACCGTTGCGACGGCGGGCCCCGAGGCCTCCTCGACCTCGACACCGAGCGCACAGCCGCAGCTGTCGCAGCTGCCACCGAGTGGGATGCCTGGTTCACCTTCGCTGCCCGGTTCCCACCGGCCCACTCCCTCCGGACAATCACCGAGCGCAGCCGGTCCGGGTCCTCCGCTGCCGGCTCGGCCTACCAGGCGTTCAGGAAACAGCCGCTCATCCAGGCCATTGCCGCCTGGCAGCAGTCCGACCCGTACGCGCCCACCTGGACGAAACACTCAGACCCCATCGGGCACTTCGACGTGAGCCGTGAACAGTACATGCATCGAGCCGCGATACGGGTCCAGACCACGAATATCCTGGTCACCATCGACGGCCGGTGGATCGACCGCTTCGAGTACACCCCCACGCCGCAGCAACCGGTCGCGGCCAACGCGTACTTCGACTTCGCGGACCAGTACCTCCACAACCTGCCGGAGGACGCCATCATCGTCCGTGTCCGATTCCATTCGTGACTTCTGGCCGTCAGCGCGGACTTGCCTCGTTCAAAGCCATCGGCCGGGCCCGTCCGCCTGGCCCAAACGGTCGCCGCGCTGGCCCGGCTAAAGCTTGTTGCAGAAGGTCGGGTGTGGGCAGGTCGGTGTGTGGTCTGGCCTGCTGGTTCACGGGGTTCGGGCGAGGTTGTGCATGTGGGCGGCGGCCTGCACCGCGTGGTGCAGGCCGCCGCCTTTCTGTCGGCAGTCTCGGAGGATCTTGTAGTTCTTCATGCGGGCGAAGGTGTGCTCGACGTGGGCGCGTACGCGGCGGTGTTCGGCGTTGTCCTCCTCCTGGGCCCGCAGGAGCGGGCGCCCGGGTCGTCGGCGGCGAGGGACGACCAGGCCGGTGACGGGCGCCTCCGGCACGAAGGCCTCGCGCGGCACCGTACGGAAGGCGCGCTCGACCGCGGCGGTCCGGATCTCGCCCATGGAGATCAGCCGCTCGACCATGGCCGTCCGCAGCTCCTCCGGGGTCTCCGTGCTGGTGGTGGCGGTCTCCACCGTGTCAGACATGCAGTGCTCGCTCTCAATGTGATGAACAGTTAACTATGCTGTCAGTAAGCGCAGTTGAAACTGGAAGCCTACGGCTCGGTGCGTCACTCCCGCCCGGCGGCCAGGTCGGCGACGGTCTGGCCGAGTGCCTGCCGCAGGAAGGCACTCGCTGCGAGCTGGTCGCCCAAGGTCAGCAGCCCGATGTCGATCCACCGCGTCAGGTCCCGTCTGCGATCGGGGTCCGCGTCCGGCGGCAGCACCCGCAGGTGGCCGCTTGCAGCGCCCCGGTGCTCGCTACGCCGAACACCTCGATGCCGCGCCGCAGGGCGGCCAGGATCTCCTTGTGGCGCAGGGCCGGGCTCTGGTGGAAGACCCCGTCGATCAGCACGATCCGGTCGCCGTCGGCGATCGAGAAAGCGAACAGGTCGCCGTGCCGGGCCGGGCGGTGCACCCGGACTCGCGGGTGCCGCAGCACGGGCTCGCGCGGGCGCAGCGTCGGGCCGACGTACAGATGATTCATCGGATCCCCCAGGGAGGACATCCCGGTTCAGGAAGCGGGCGGTGACTACCACTCCTGGTCGACGCCCTCCGCGAGCACCAGGTCCTCCAGGGCCTGCGGTTTCTCCTCCGGGCCGGTGCTCGCGGCGATGGCGATGGCGGCGGACTTCGACAGCATGGTGCCTTCCTTCGAATCGCGCCCCTGCCGTCCGAGAGCGGACGCGCAGTGAACGGCGGTGGCACTACGGTCCCGTCTTCGACCCGCTGCGGTCACGGGCAGCGGTGACCGCCTTTTCCGGACCGGCGTCAGCTCGCTCACCTGGGCGGGAGTTTCGAGGCAGGCCCAGAAGAGGACAGTGCGTCATGTGGGAATCGCGGAGTGTGACCCATGTGGCGTAGTCGGGTCGCTACGGTGAGGTGGTCAGGCCGCTCACCGCACCCATCCGGGAGCCACCATGCCTCCACCCCCCAAGCCCGGATCCAAGACCCACCGGGACTCGCTCCGCACCGAACTCCTCGCCGTCGGCGCCCCGATCGCGACGATCGCCGCCGAGATGCGCACCCGCTTCGGCTGCCGTCCACGGGAGGCCTGGCGCCACGCCCACGGCTGGACTCTCCAGGAGGCGGCCGACCGACTCAACAACGCCGTCGGCGCCGCCGGGCCCGCGACGGACGCCTCCCTTCTCGGCAAATGGGAGAAGTGGCCGGCCGCGGCGGGCCGACGGGTCACCCTGCGGGTGCTCACCGTCCTCGCCGAGCTCTACGGCGCCTCCCTGGAAGACCTGCTGGATCTGGAAGACCGCCGCGCCCTGCCCGAGTCCGATCTGCGCGTGCTGCGACACCAGGCCGCCGGCGATCCGGCCACGGCCGTTGCGGCGCCCCTCCCCCCGGTGCCCGACGTGCCGCTCACCGGCGCCGAGCTCATCCACACCGCGGCCGACGAGTCGGCGCAGTGGACGCAGTGGGCCGAGGTCCCCAACTGCGGGCCGGTCAGCGTGGAGCAGTACGCCGCCGACACCCGCGGCTTCGCCGCCGACTACCTCATGGCCCAGGACCCGCTGAAGGTCTACGGGCAGACCCACAGATCACTCGTCCGGGTCTGGGACCTGCTGTACGGGCACCAGAACCTGGAGCACCGCCAGAAACTCTTCGCGACCGCCGGCTACCTCGCCGCGATGATGGCCTGGATGACCAGCGACCTCGGACACACGCGGCAGGCCGGAACACACATCCGCGCCGCCATGGTGGCCGCCGAGATGGCCGGCGACCGAGGCCTCCAGGCATGGGTCGCCGCCACCCGCAGCAAGCTCGCGTACTGGGACGGGCAGTATCGCGCGGCCATCCAGCACGCCGAACACGGCGCCGCCCTCCAGGCACCCGGAACCGTCACCGTGCTGCTCCACTGCCAGGCCGCGGACGCGTGGGCGGAAGTCGGTGCGCACACCGAGGCGAAGACCGCCTTCGGCCGAGCCGAGGACGCCGCCGGGCTCGATCTCGCCAACGCCTTCCACGACCAGGTCGGCGGGCTGTTCGCCTGCACGGACGGTCGGCTGGCCAACTACGGGGCGGGCATCTGCCTGCGCGGTGACGACCCGACCAGGGCGCTGGCCCACGCCGACCACGGCCTCGCCGCTCTCCAGCGCCAGGACATCCGGCCCCTGGGCACCATCGCCCAGCTCCACATCACCCGCGCCGGAGCCCACCTGCTCGCCGACGAACCCGAAGGCGTCCTCGACGCACTCGCCCCCGTCCTCGCACTGCCCGCCGAACACCGCACCGCCCCCGTCCGCCGGCGCCTGCGCGACCTCGCCCGGGACGCCGCCGGATCGCCCATGGGCAACAGCGCCGCCGGACGCCGCCTGCAAGCCGTCGTGGAAACCGCCGTCCGCGAAGCCAAACTCGCCCTCTGCCTCACCGGCCCGGACAGTGATTGGATCGGCTCATGACAGACACCCCTGCGCACATGGCCGATCACTGGTGGTGGCGCCCGGGTTGGGAACCGGGCACCCGCTGGTACACCTGGCACCTGACGTTCGACGGTGCCGACGACGTCCACCGCCTGGCCGCCGACTACCGCCACGCCTTGGCCGACGTCCCCGGCCTCGACCTGGTCCCCGACCGCTGGCTTCACCTCACCATGCAGGGCCTCGGCTCCACCACCGAGGTCAGCGAGGCCGACGCGCGCGCCATCGCCGACGCCGCCGCCCACCACCTCGCGAAGATCCCCGCGTTCGACCTCGCCCTGGGCCCGGCGATCGTCACTCCCGAGGCCCTGCTCCTCACCATCGACCCGGCCGAGCCCGTGCGCGCCGTCCGCACCGCCATCCGCGCGGCCATCGCCGACGTCTGGCCCGAGGTCCCCGAGCCCGCCGACAACTTCCGGCCCCACGTCTCGGTGGCCTACTCCAACGCCGCCGGCCCGGCCCGACCGGCCGCCGACGCCCTCACGGGCGTCACCACCTACCCGGCCACCGCCCGCGTCACCGCCGCCGAACTCATCGTCCTCGGCCGCGACCGGCGGATGTACGAGTGGGAGACCGCCGCCCGCGTCGCGCTCGGCTGAACAGCGCCAGGTTCAGGCTCAGGCCGGCCAGGAGCGCCGGAGCCCGCTGCCCCACGCTCCTTTCCGCCCGATCCCACACCGGCCCGGGCCTTCGGGCCCGAACGCCGACCCGGCTGCTGAGCCAGCGGCGCTCGGCCCAGCGAGACAGGACATTCAGGGGTCCGGCCAAGGTGCCTGCGAAACCCACATTGAGATGATCTTGAAGCCTTGATCCGCCGGCCGGGTCCCCATGAGCGGATCAATATCATCTGGCGTTCTGCCATGTCCTGGCTTGGGGCGTTCCGGTCCCCGCCCGTCGCTCTTCCATGACGATGCCCACCGCGCGGGTGTGCTCCCGTGGTCGTGTTGGCATCGGAGTTGGGCGGTCAGTGGGACATGACGTTGATCGAGCGGACGGCGTATCCGCGGTTCAAGCGGCTGATCACCGCGCGTGAGCTGCACCTGTTCTTCTCGCCGAGCCGTGAGGAGGTCGCGTGGTGCCAGGAGCGCGCGGACAGCGAGGACCACCAGCTGTCGCTGCTGCTGCTCTTGAAGTCCTACCAGCGGATGGCGCGCTTCCCGAAGTGGGAGGAGGTACCGGACACGGTGGTCGACTTCGTCCGCAAGGCGGTGGAACTGCCGGAGGGCACCGCGCCGGGCCGGTACGCCTCGGTGCGGACGGCGGAGGCCCACCGCGGCCTGGTCCGGGCCCGGGTCGAGGGAATCCGGTTCGACGCGGGTGAGGCCCGGCAGGTGGCGCGCGAGGTGATCCGGGCCGAGGCCGGCTCGAAGAACAACCCGGCGGACCTGATCAACGTGGCGCTGGAGCAGCTGGTCCAGAAGGGCCTGGAGCTGCCGGCGTTCTCCACGCTGGACCGGATGGCGATGAGCATCCGCACGGAGGTGAACAGCGACATCTTCACCCGGGTCTACGAGCGGGTCGGCGAGGAGGAACGGGCCGGGTTGCTGCGGCTGCTGACCGTGGTGGGGCTGGACCGCAAGACGGTGTTCAACCAGCTCAAGCAGTCCGCCCAGCGGGCTACCTGGTCGAACATGAGGAAGCTGGCGGACCACCGCAAGTGGCTGGACGGCCTGGGCGAGACCGGGGTGTGGCTGGAGGGCCTGGCGGCGGGGAAGATCGCGGACTTCGCCGGGGAGGCGGAGGTGGCGGACGCGGGCGTGTTGCAGGACTATGCGGAGGTCAAGCGGGTCACGCTGATCGCGTGCCTGGTCCACAAGGCCCGGATGCGGGTGCGCGACGACCTGACCACGATGTTCGCCAAGCGGGTGGCGATCAAGGCGAAGCGGGCCCGCACCGAGCTGGAGGAGATCCGCAGCCGGCAGCAGGCGATCGTGGAGGGCCTGATCGGCAACTACCGCACGCTGCTGCGGCAGGTGGACACGGACGGGCCCGCGCAGAGGGCCCGGGCGAAGGCCGGCGCGCTGACCAAGGAGACCCTGGACGCGCTGGAGGGCCTGGACGAGGCGGCCGGGGCCTCGGAGGTGAACCGGCGCCTGAAGCGGCAGGTCGCGGCGGCGTTCCTGAAGCTGGCCGAGGGCCTGATGGTGCAGTCCAACGGCCTGTTCAGCGTGACCTCGGCGGTGGACGGCTTCGGCGGGTTCGACGCCCAGTACGCCCAGATCGAGAAGGTCTCCGCCCACCACGGCGACAACTGGGAGGTGCTGATGCACGGGCACCTGAAGGCCGACCGCTCGGTGATGCTGAACCTGCTGGAGAGCCTGGACCTGGTGGCCACCAGCGAGGACAGCCGTGTGCTGGACGCCTTCAGGCACCTGCTGCGGTTCCGCAACTCGCGCGACTACATCCCGGTGCGGGGTGTGGACGACAAGGGTCGCGACACCGGGGTGGTGGACATCCGCTTCGCCACCCAGAACTGGCAGAAGATCGTGCGGGACCGGACCCGCCCGAACTCGTACGTGCGCCGGCACTTCGAGGCGATGGTGCTCTTCAACCTCGCCGAGGAGCTGCGGTGCGGGGACATCGCGGTCCCCGGCTCGGAGGAGTACGCCGACTGGAGCCGGCAGCTGCTGGGATGGCGGGAGGTGGAGGAGCGGCTGCCGGCCTACCTGGTCGAGGTGGGCTTCCGCGAAGCAGGCGACGGGACGCCGTTCGACGCCGCCGCGTTCCGGGCCCAGCTGCAGGACCGGCTCACCGAGGCCGCGGCCGCTGCGGACTGCGGCTACCCGGAGAACGAGGGCCTGTTCATCGACCCGAAGACCGGGGTGCCCACGCTGGAGAAGTATCGGGCGGACGAGCGGCGCCCGAGCGCGGTGAAGCTGGAGCAGGCCATCAAGGCCCGCCTGCCCGAGCGGTCGCTACTCGGGGTGCTGGCGCGCACCGCGTACTGGATCGAGTGGTGGCGGCGCTTCGGGCCGGCCTCCGGCCACGACCCCAAGCTCAAGGACGCCTTCGGCCGGTACGTCATCACGACCTTCGTCAACGGCACCAACATGGGCCCCTACGAGGCGGCCCGGCACATCAGCGGGGTGAGCGGGCACGAGCTGTCGGCCACCGCGAACCGGCACTTCACCGTCGCCAAGCTGAACCAGGCGATCACGGACGTGGTCAACGCCCACGGCCAGCTGGACATGTCCCGGGCCTGGGGCGACGGCACGGCGGTGGCAGCCGACGGCACCCACATGGACACCTACCTGAACAACCTGGTCGCCGAGACCTCGATCCGCTACGGCCGGCCCGGCGGCATCGCCTACCACCACGTCGCCGACACCTACATCGCGCTGTTCACCCACTTCATCCCCTGCGGCGTGTGGGAGGCGGTGTACATCATCGAGGGGCTGCTGAAGAACGAGTCCGAGATCCAGCCGACCACGATCCACGCGGACACGCAGGGCCAGAGCTACCCGGTGTTCAGCCTGGCACACCTGCTGGGGTTCGAGCTGATGCCGAGGATCAGGAACTGGAAGGACCTGGTGTTCTTCCGGCCCACCCGGCAGACCTCCTACGTCCACATCGACGCGCTGTTCGGCGAGGCGGGGCGCAACGTCATCGACTGGGACCTCATCGAACACCACTTCAAGGACCTGATGCGGGTCGCGCTGTCGGTGCGCGAGGGCACCGTCTCCTCGGTGCTGCTGCTGCGGCGCCTGCGCTCCGGGTCGCGCAAGAACGCCCACTACGCGGCGTTCCGCGAGGTGGGCCGGGTGATCCGCACCATCCAGTTGCTGCGCTACCTGACCGATCCGCAGATGCGCCGGCGGGTGACGGCCGCGACCAACAAGGTCGAGGCGTACAACGGCTTCTCCGAGTGGGTGCGGTTCGGCAACCGGGGCGTCATCACCGACAACGACCCGGTCGAGCAGGAGAAGACGGTCAAGTTCAACGCCCTGCTCAGCAACTGCCTGATCTTCCACAACACCCTGGACATCGCCCAGGCGGTGCGCGAGCTGCAGGCCGAGGGCTGGAAGGTCGAGCCGGAGGACCTGGCGGAGGTCTCGCCCTATCTGACCGAGAAGATCATGCGGTTCGGCGAGTACTCCACCCACGAGCTCGACCTGGCGCCGGAGGCGTACGAGCAGCACCTGGACGTCGACTTCACCAAGTTCGACCCGCAGAACCACACCGAGGCTTCCTGACGGTCCGCCCCGCTGCCGGCCTCGGTCGGCCGACCGACGTCAGAGCCGCACAGTGTGATGCCGTGCCGGGTGTTTCGGGCAGGACGGCACCATTCGGGCTGGACCGGGCAGCTACCTGCGCTTCCTCAGCCACAGGACCACACCCACGATGACCGCGAGGGCGACGACGCCAAGGACGGGACCGCCGAGGGTGAGAAGGCGCTGAAGGGAGGTCGCGGCGAGGTATCCGGTGCCGGCTTCGGCGGCGGCCCACAGGCCGGCGGCGACGGCGCTGTAAGGGGCGATGCGCCGGTAGGGCAGCCGGGTGGCGCCGGCGAGGTGGGGGGTGAGGGTGCGGACCATCGGCAGGAAGCGGCCGAGGAAGACGGCGCGGCCCGCGTGGCGGGTCATAAGGGTTTCGGCGTGCTGCCAGGCGGCGGCGGGGATGCGGGCTCCGATGCGGCCGGTGCGCAGGCGCTCGCCCAGGAAATCTCCGGTGCGGTGGGCGAGGTAGTCGCCCACGACCGCCGCCCCGGCGGCGGCCGCGATGACGAGGGGAAGGCTGACGGTGCCGGCGCGGGCCATGGCGCCGACCGTCAGCAACAGGGCGAGGGTGGGGGTGAACGCGCCCAGCAGCAGGGCCGACTCGGCGCAGACGACCAGGGCGAGCACCGCGTACACGGCGATCGGAGGCAGGTGGGCGAGGGCGTCGGTAAGGAAGTTCATCGCCGGACACCGGCCCGTCGGCTGTCTCGTCTGAGGGAGACATTGTGCGTGCGCTCCCGGTCACCGGGGGTCTCGGGGCGCCGCAGTTCCCAGACGTGGGCCGGGGGCAGGTTGGCGAGGACCGTCCAGCGGCCGGCGGCGTAGCGGTGTTGGTAGGCGGTCATGATCTCGTCGACGGCGGCGTGGCGGCGCGTTTCGGCGCGGGAGGAGAACAGGGTGCGGGCCTTGCGGGTGCCGAGGTAGGCGAAGTAGGAGAGGGTGCCGCCGGGGTGCAGGAGGTCCATGTAGCGGGCCATGATCTTTTCGACCTGGTCGGGGGTGAAATTGGTGAGCGGCAGGCCGGAGACGATGACGTCGTAGCGGCGGTCGGTGTCCAGGTCCTCGACCAGGGCCTGGTGGACGGTGACCTGGGTGTGCCGGGCGGCCCGGGTGTCGACGAGGTGCCGGAGCCGGGGGGTGAAGCGGGGGTTGGCCTCGACGACGTCGAGGCGGCTGCCGCGGGGCAGCTGGGGCAGCAGGGCGCTGGTGACCGCGCCGGTGCCGGCACCGGCCTCCAGAACGGCCAGTGGGCGCGGGGCACGGACGCGGACGGGGTCGGTCAGGGTGCGGGCCAGGGCCTTGCCGCTGGGGGCGATGGCGCCGGTGGTGCGCAGGTCGCGCACGGCTTCCCGCAGGAACGCCCAGCCATCCGTACGGGTGCGTGTCGCGGCGGTGGCCCGGTTCGTGTCCTGCTTGTCGGTGTGGTTCATGGATTCCACGGTAGGAACCGGGAAGGGGCCACGGTTCGGCCGTTGTGCGACGCCTACCCCCTACGAAAGTAGGGGTGTGGCGGTAGCCGATCGTCGCGGGGTGCCCGCGGTGGCGGTGCCTACGATCGGCAGGGTGAGCACACGATCAAGACCCGGCTGGGCAGCCCTGACACGCGCGGTGTTCCTGGCGCTCCTGGTGACGGCCGCCACGGCCAACGCCTCGACCGTGGCCGGCGGCCGCTACACGGTCCCGGTGTTCGCCGTGGCGCTGGTGTGCGCGGTGGTCCTGACGGTGCCCGCGTTGCGGTGGCCCGCCGCGCCCGCTGTCGCCACCGCGGCCGTGGCCTGGTGGGGGTGGCCCCTCGCACCGCTGCTCGCGGTCGCCTCGTTCGATCTGGCGCTCGCCCGCCGCACGCGGGTCGCGCTGGTCTGCATCGCCGTCGCCCTGAGCGCCAACCTGCTCGGCGTCGAGGCCACGTCCGTGTGGAACGGGCGGCAGTGGGTGGCAGCGGTGACCGTCCTGCTGTTCGCGCTGGTCGTCGGCCTGTGGCAGGGCAACCGCCGACGCCTGCTCCAGACGCTCGCCGACCAGGTCGAGCACCTGCGCACCGAGGCCCGGCTGCGTGAGGAGGCCGCCCGCGCCGCGGAGCGGGCCCACATCGCCTCCGAGATGCACGACGTCCTCGCCCACCGCCTCAGCCTCATCGCCCTGCACACCGGCGTCCTCGTCACCCGCAGCCCCGACCTCCCCGCCCCGGTCGCCGAACGCCTCGCCCTGCTGCGCGGCGCCTCCACCGAGGCGCTGGCCGACCTGCGCGAGGTCCTCGGCGCTCTACGCGAGCCTGACACCGCAGGCGAGGGCGCCGCGCTCGAACCGGCGATACGGGAGGTTCACGATCTGGTCGAGCAGGCGCGCGCCGCCGGACAGGCCGTCGAGCTGACGGTCGACGGCCAACCGGAACAGGCCCCGACCACGCACCGCCTGGCCGTCTACCGCATCGTCCAGGAAGCGCTGACCAACGCCCGCAAGCACGCCGAAGGCGCCCGGGTCACCGTGCGCGTCGACTACCGGCCGCCCGCGACCCGCGTCGAGGTCACCAACAGCGCCGGCGTCCCCGGCGCGAACGCCTCCTCCGGCTCCGGCTACGGACTCGTCGGCCTGCGCGAGCGCGTCAGCGCCCTGGGCGGCGACATGGACACCGGACCCGCCGGAGCGGGCGCCTGGCACCTGGCGGCCCGCCTTCCCCACCCCACCACCCTCGACCAGAACGGCCCCCGCCCATGATCCGCGCGATGATCGTCGACGACGACGCCCTGGTCCGCCTCGGCCTGACCGACCTCCTCGACGGCGACCCCGGCATCGAGGTCGTCGCCCAGGCCGCCGACGGCCTCCAGGCCGTCGAACAGGCCACCGCCCACCGCATCGACGTCGCCCTCGTCGACGTCCGCATGCCCCGCATGGACGGCATCACCGCCACCGCCCGCCTGCGCGCCCTGCCCCACCCCCCGAAGGTGATCACCCTGACCACCTTCGACCTCGACGAGTACGTCTACAACGCGCTCGCCGCCGGCGCCGACGGCTTCCTCCTCAAGGACACCGACCCCGTCGAGATCCTGCGCGCCGTCCACCTCGTCGCCGCCGGCTCCGCCATGCTCCACCCCGCCGCCGCCCGCCGCGTCATCGACCGCTACCACGCCACCAACCGACCCGTCGCCGCCTCCGCCCAAGCCCGCATCGAACGCCTCACCCCCCGCGAACGCGACGTCCTCGCCCTCCTCGCCCAAGGCGAGACCAACGCCGACATCGCCACCCGTCTGGCCATGCGCGAAAGCACCGTCAAAGCCCACGTCAGCCGCATCCTGACCACCCTCGACGTCACCAACCGCGTCCAGGCCGCCCTCCTCGCCCGCGACGCCGGCCTCACCACCTGACCGCACAGCCACCGCTCCCAGCGGCAAAACACCGGGCGCCCGAACGAACACCGGCCCGGTCCGGAGCGACCGACCTGCCTGCCCCACGCAGTGTCGTGCTCAGCCCCCGCCGGCCTCTCACAAACGACCCTTTCCGGGAGCAAGATCGGAAACGGTCGCCAGGGGCGGCCGGGACGCCCGATCGGTTCTCAGAACTCGTTCTCACTCAAGTAACGGCGGACCCCTGTTCTGGGAATGGTTTGTGAGAGAATTTCGGGCGTGACGGACCCTCAGGACACCACCAACAGCGACGCCGACGACGTCGAGCGCCACGACTGCCCGCGCTGCGGTGTCCAGCCCGGCTCACCCTGCCGATCCCGCTCGGGCGCCGTCGCCGGGATCTACCACACCGGCCGGTTCAAGAAGGTGGCCCGGCTCGCCAAGCTGCTGCGGGTGCCGACCCCGGCCGACCGCGGCCCCGGCCAGCCCTGGCGGCCCGGTACCCCGCCGCCGTCCGCGCCCGAGACGGACACCCCCGGCGCGGACATCCGCATCGGGTACGCCCGGTGCAGCCACCTCACCCAGGAACTGCAGTCGCAGCTGGACGCGCTCAGCGCGCACGGCATCCCGCGCGACAAGATCTTCTCGGAGAAGATCAGCACCCGCATCCGGGTCCGCCCCCAGTTCGAGGCCGCCCTCACCCTCGCCCGCGAGATCAAGGCCCACGCCCCGCACTGCCGGGTGCTGTTCACCGTCTACGAGATGAAGCGCCTCGGCCGCGACGCCGCCGAGCTCACCGCGCTGGCCGACCACCTCACCGCCCACGGCCTGGTCCTGGAGATGCTCGCCGGCCCGCTGCCCGGCATCTACGACCCGTCCGGCCCCGGCCGGATGCTCTTCGGGTTCTTCGCCGCGATGGCTGAGACCGAGCGTGAGAGCATCCGCGAAGCCACCCTCGAAGGACTCGACGCCGCCGCCCGCAAGGGCAAGCACGGCGGCCGGCCGCCCGTCATCACCGACGACATGCTGCACACCGTGCTGCGGCGCCGGGCAGGCGGCGAGTCCGTCGAGCAGATCCGCCCCGACCTGATCATCCCCACCGGCAAGCGCAAGGGCCAGAACCCCGGCCTGGCCAGCATCTACCGGGCGCTCGCCGAGCACGAGAAGCGCCAGGCGTACCCCGAAGCCGTCGCCCAGGCCCAGGCCGACTTCGCCGCCCTCCAGACCAACTGACGGCAGATCGGCCTACAAGATCATCTCAATGTGGGTTTTGCAGGCACCTTGGCCGGACCCCATTCACACCGCTTCCCTCAACTACCCGACAACAGCTCGCTCGGCGTCGACTTCGCGATGCCCAGCTCCACCCGTGCAGCCGCCTGCGAACCGTGGCGCCCTACGAGGAACTGGGCCGCGATGCCGCGCTGCGTCCGTACGTCCGTCCTGACGGTCGAGCGCAGCAGCTCGGTGACGGTGGCGGCCGCCCGGACGCCGGCCGGCGCGTGGACGGCGCGGGCAGGGCCAGCGCGGCTCTGTGGAACCCGCGCAGTTCCGGTGGACAGCTGTACACCGGTGACACTGCTGCCCCATCAGTCTTTCGGAGTCACGGTAGCCGGGGCGACCCTACGGCCCGCAGAACAAGACCCACCAGCTGAATCACGGCTGAAAGGCCCACTGAGCGCCGGTTTTCGTTTCTACCGGTCTCGACCCGTTACCCCAGGAAGGGGTTGGGGCTGGCGGCGAGGCCGTCGGCGGTGAGGGTGTCGGTGAGGTGGCTGAGCTGGGGGTGGGTGGAGGCGACGGCGCGCAGGAGGTCGCGCACGCTGGGCGCGGGGTCGAGTCGGCGGCCGCGGCCGCTGGTGAGCAGTGGGCCGGCCTCGGGGCTGCTGTGGGGGGCGGTGGTGCGGCGGTGGGGAAGGTAGTCCTCGACGGCGAGGGCGACGGGCGGGGGGAGCTCCTGGAACTCGGTGCCGCCGCCCTTGAGGGTGACGAGGGCGGTGGTGCGGTGTTGCTCGCGCACGATGCCCTCGACGTCGAGTGCGACGGCCTGGTGGGCGCGCAGGCCGCGGCCGAGGACGAGGTAGCCGAGCGCGCGGGCGCGGTGGGGCATCAGGCCGCTGTAGCGGTCCAGGGCGGAGACGTAGAGGGTGGACTCGGCGCGGGTGAGGGCGGGGCGGCCGGGGAGGTCGGCGACGGAGGGGCGCAGGGTCTTGGGGGCGGGGTTGACGATGCCGGGGTCGAAGCGCTGGGCGTGCTGGTAGAAGCCGCGTACCGCGCTGACGAGGAAGGCGCGGGTACGGGCGTTGTCCGCGCCCGCGGTCCAGTTCTTGACGTCGCGGCCGCCGGCGGTCCAGACCCGGTCCCCGATGTACGCGATCCAGCGCATGACCTCGCGCGGGTAGTTCAGCCGGGCGCTGTCGCCGAGCGGGGTGGTCGTCAGCCAGTCGGCGAGCACCTGCTCGGGATCGGGGCGGAGGACTGGGAACTCTTCCTCGGAGGTGGGCTCGCCGGCTGGGATGTGCATGGGGCCCAGGGTGTCACAGGCCGGTCGGGGAGGTGTCGAGCCGGGTGTTCTCCCGCTCGCCGTACGCCTCCAGCACCGAGGCGTCCTCGATGTCCAGGTGCTCGGCCGGGTACGTTGCGACTTCGTCGGCACGTCGGCCGGGTCGTCCAGGAAGAACCGCTCCAGCTCCGCGCGCGGGTCGGTGCCCCTCGGAACGCCGTGTACCCCGCAGCCTGCTCATCCGTCAGAACTTGACCGGCACCCCGAACCGCGAGGCGGTTGAGCAACGAGACCGCCGAAGGTTCAGCCACCATGAAAGCGCAGGTCGACGGGCTCTGGAGAGTGTGGAGAGGGTTTAGCGCCAGTGTCGCTCCGATGTTCCTCGCCCCCGAGACAAGGCTGTCGGCGAGGCAGCGGACCCGTCGCCGTCAGGGGTCGTTCCCGGACTCTGGCCCAATTGGGGGCGGCCACGTCCTCGTCTTCCACTGACCCCTTCCCGGACTCCGCCAGGAGGAATCTCTCGGGCTCCTGATAGAACGACTCTCCATGGAGACGCGCCGCCCAGATTCCCTCAGAAATGACTTTCTATAACAGCCTTACCGTCACCAACTACCCTGGCCAGCCTTCCGAACCGCCGTTTCCACGCGTACGTGAGGGGCGCGCGCGGCGACGGCTGAGTGCATGGCTAAGGCCTAGGGCTGTTATAGGAAGTCACTCTGGAGTGGTGCGGCGGCCCTGTGCCCGCTGGAAAGCCGAACCGAAGGCGTTGGGCACGCGATGGTGGTCGGCCCCTTCGGTTTCCGACTGTCAGCAACGCAGGTGCAGTGCTCAGGGACAGGGCCGCCCGGTCGAAACCGCTCCACTCCAACGATGTGCCGCACCTTGACCGGGCGCACGATCACCGCGACCCGCTGCTCACCTGGCATGGTCCACCCGAAGCGCTCCAGGGCGAACTCGTCGATGCCCAGAACGCGCGGCACCGCGTGCGCCGGATCCGGCAGGGCACGTATCAGCCGCAGGAGCGTGGAGCGGCTAACCGGGACCGCGAAGGTCTCGGCCAGCCAGGGCCAGGGCGAGCTGCTGCAGTGCGGTCTGCAAACCCTGGCTCCGCCGTCCGTGACGGACGGTCAGCCCAGCCGCCTGCTCGACGAACGTGGCCCGGGGGCACGCTAGTGCCGCATCAGGCAACGTTCGCCCCGTCGAAGTGCCGCCCGGCTGCCGCGCCGGGCGGCACCGCGCCAGCGGTCTCACCGAAACCCTTGCCTGCAAACTCCGAAACCGCAGCCACCAGGTGAAGGTGGAGCACCTCCACCTGCCACGCGTGCTGAAGACCAGCGATCGGTGACCGGCTCTAGCTCTCAGCCTCGAACCAGGACCCGATGTTGTTCCACATGAAGGGGGCCTTCCACTCGGGCTCTCCCTTCATCCAGCCGAGCACGGCCGCGATGACCTTGTCACGTGAGACCGTCCGGGTCTGGTAGTGCTCGGCAGGGACGCCTTCCCGGTACTCCAGCTGGAACGTGTTGTCCTCACGCATCCGGACCTGGACATACCAGTCTCCCGACTCCTCATCCACGCGTTCGAGGATCAGAGCGCCGCCGCGCTGCAGATTGGCTACTGCCGCGCTCACGGTCGGCTTCGACGGTCGCTTGGCCAGCAAGCCCGCCCGATTCTTCATCACCAGCATGCCGGGATCCTGCCTCAACCGGCTGACATCCGTAGTCCGGGAGGGACAGTCAGAATGATCACGTGGCTGAACGCGTGCAGGTCCGTGAGATCGATGACGACGAGGGTAGACGGTTGCTGCGGATCGTCCGCCGGGGCACCGGGTCGGTGGTGACCTGGCGCCGGGCCCAGATGGTGCTGCTGTCCGCCCAGCGCATGCCCGTGGCGAAGATCGCCGACGTGTCGTTCACCAGCCCGGACCGGGTCCGGGATGTGATCCACAACTTCAACGCCGACGGCTTCGACTCGCTCTACCCGAAGTACCGGGGCGGACGGCCGAGGACGTTCACGCTGCCCGAGCGCCGGGAGATCAAGAAGATCGTCAAGTCCAAGCCGGCCGAGCACGGCCTGCCGTTCTCGACCTGGAGCCTGGCCAAGCTGGCCGACTTCCTGGTCGCCGAGGGGGTGGTCGACGACATCAGCCACGAGGGCCTTCGGGTCCTGCCCCGCGAGGAGGGCGTCCAGCGACGACGAGCACTGGCAGCGCGCCGAGACCCGCAACTTCGCCTCGCTGCTCACCGCGGCCGGCCGGGCCCACGCCGCCCGCAAGTCCATCGCCCAACCGCCGCCCCCACTGGCTGACCGACCCGACTCACCAGGGCCTGCCTTCCCACCGGGAAGGCGGGCCCTTTTGCATGCCCAAGGAACGAACGTGCCGAGGCGTCCGGGGCAAACAGAACCGCCCGGCCGCCCAGTAACTGAGCTGAACCCGGTGGTTGACGGTTGGCACCCTGCCCGACGAACAGCGCGTCCGCCCACTCACCGCACCAAGGGCCCGCCTCCGGAGAGGCGGGCCCTTCCGCCATGCCCCGATGAAGGAGACCCCTTGCCGACGCTGCACTATGCCCCCGCCGCCGCCCGCGTCCTACGCTGCCTGGAACGCCACCGCACGGACGCGGCGAAGCTGCGCCGGGTGCGCCGCGCTCTCGATCAGCTCGCCGCCGACCCCCGCCACCCCGGCCTGCGCACCCACCGCTACCACGCCCTGCCCGGCCACATCGGCCGCCGCGTCTTCGACTCCTACGTGGAGAACGGCGCCGGAGCCTGGCGGATCTACTGGGCCTGGGGCCCGGACGCGACCGGTCGCCCCGAGGACGAGGGCCAGGGTGACGCGGTGCTCACCGTGCTGCTGATCGGCCCGCACCGCTGACGTCTTGCTACCCGGCCCGCGACCGGATCGTTGACCTGGGCATGGGTGCCTTGAACGACCGGACCGACGCGCTGACCGACGTCGTGTGCGGGCTGGCCGAGCGGGTGGCGGCGCACGGCTGGTCGCCGTCGGCGGCCACCGACACCCTCGGCGGCGTCGACGCGCTGCTCGACCTCCTCGACCTCCTCGGCCCCGAGGCTGCGGCCGTGCTGGAGCCAGCGCTCGCGGCCTCGGCCCAGGGGACGATTCATGGGGACCGCGGCGCCCTTCCACCGGCCATCGAGCTTGCCGGGCCGCTGCCGGTTCCGTCCGCGGCGTCGTCCGTTTAGGTCCGGGGTGCTCCTCCAGGCGGCGGTGTAGGCGGCCAGGGCTGCGCGTTGATGGCGGCCGTCGGGCGTGTGAGCAGGCGGATGCGGCAGTGGGCGAGGTGGGCGCTGTCGCGGAGGGTGTGGGGGAGGACGATGGCGTTGCCGCGGTCGACGGCGGTCACCAGGCGCCGCAGGGCGTGGTCCGCGGCCAAGGACGGCCCGCGGTCCCGCGCCCGCCCCCGCGCCGCGCAGCGTACGGGCTGGGCGGCGCGGCACCGCGGGTCGTCTCAGCGGACGGTCTCCGCGACCTGGTGTGCCCGACGGATCTGGTTGCCCAGCTGGGCTGCGGTGGCCGCAGCCTCGGCAATACGCTGGCCGGCCTCGGGCGCATCGGAGTCGGTGGTCATCCGGGGCAGAGCGCCGGCCTGCTGGAGGAGGATCCGTGACACGTCGTCCGTCAGGGCCTGGATCCATTCGAGCGTCTTCGCCAGATCCCGCGGCCGGTCCCACTCCGCCTTGCCATCGGCGAGGTCCTGGGCCACCGTGCGCACGGACTTGGCGGCGTCCTGGACCTGGTACGTCGGATCGTACGTTCCCACCCTGTTTCCCCTCACTCAAGGTCGTCGCACCCCAGCGTGCCGCACCGGGCGGCGACGCGGGTGTGAAATCACTGTTTCGCCGCAGCCTCCAGCGGCGAACTCAGAGGGTGTTCTGTGAGGCTTCGCCGGAGTTCAGGTCTGGGTGGCCGGTGTCGGGTTGGTGAGGACGAACACGCCGGGCTCGGGTTCGGTGAGAATGCCGCGGCTGACCAGGCGTTTCAGCTTGGCGCGGGTGCCTTCGATATGCCGTGACTCGGGGGGCGAGGCCGATCGCCTGGCAGACGTCTTTGGCCTGGAGCCCTTCCTCCGACGCCTCGATGACCTCCAGGATCGCGCGATATCCGGGCGGCAGCGACTCCGGCGGCTCCGTGCCGGTCTCGGCCGCCAGTTCCAGGACGGTCTCCCGGGTGATCTCAAGACGCTTCAAGGTGTCTTCGGCGGCCGCGAGTTGCTCGGTGAGACGAGCGATCCGCTCACGCAGTTGTTCGACTGTCTCGCGGACGAGCCGCTGCCGGGACTCGATTTTGTCCAGGAGTTCCCTCATCGATGCTCCTGCCGGTCACAGGTGGCGGATGCCACGGTGGCGGATCACGCCAGGTCAAGGTGGCGGCACGGGTGAGCCGCCGGAGCATCACGTCGGTCATGGACCAGTGGATCGCCGCCACCGAGCTGGCCGGCTTCGCCTCGTAGTCACGTGCGAGCCTGCGATGGAGCATGAGAGTGCCCAGGGTCTGCTCGACCACCCACCGTCTCGGCTCGGGTGTGAACCCGCGTGCGCGTGGATCACGCCGGACGATCTCCACATCGATGCCAAGGGCGGCGCCGTGCTCGACCACGGCGTTCTTGAACCCGGCGTCCGCCCATGCCCTGGTCACGGTCGGCGCGCTCCGGGCGACCTTGTCCAGCAGCGCGATGCCGATCGCGTTGTCGTGGACGCTCGCCGCGACCACGACGGCGGCGATGACCAGGCCGAGTACATCGGTGGCGATGCCCCGTTTGCGCCCCGGGCTCTTCTTGCCGGGATCCAGTCCGGTCGTCTCCTTCGGCGCGTTCGTCGAGGCCCGCACGGTCTGGGAGTCCAGGACGACCGCGGTGGGGTCCTCGTGTCGCCTGCGGCTTTCGCGGACCTGCCAGCGCAGCAGGTCGTGGATGGTCTCGGCGGTCCCGTCGTCACGCCATGTACCGAAGTAGTAGTACACCGCGCTCTTGGGTGGCAGGTCGTGGGGCAGATAGCGCCACTGGCATCCGGTGCGGGCCTGGTAGAGGATCGCGTTAACGATCTCCCGCATCTCGTACCGGCCCGCATGGCCGCTGACCGAGGGATGCCTCGCCTTCCAAGCGGTGAGGACCGGCCGGATCAGCTCCCAGGCTTCATCCGACAGGTCGCTCGGGTACGCAGGGCGCTCACCCACATCCGTCAGCACACCGCGCCGACGGCCCGCCGTGAAGTACCGGAACCGGACAACTTGCCTTCAAAGAACTACGAGAACCGCCCAAGACTCGCAGAACACCCTCTCAAGCGCGGGTGCTGGCTGTTGTCCGGCCTCCCGGGTACTCAGGAAGCCCTCTGGGACGTCCTGCTGGTGCTGCGCCGTACGGTGGCCGGTGACCCGGGCACGGACGCGGTGCGCGAGCTCCTGGAGGACCTGGGCACCCACCTGTTCACCCCGGCGCGCACGGTTCAGCCTCGTAGTCCCGTAGGGACGGCGGCGGGACGTTGGCGGGGCGGACAGGCCAGAAGCCCGTCCGCCCCAAGCCCTTCAGGGCTATGGCCTTTCCGTGGGCCGCCCTGTTATTCAGAGGTCGTAGTCGTCGCGCGCGTTGCTGACCTTGCTGGCCAGCAGGGCGCGGCGCTCCTGGTCCTCGCGGATGATCCGGCCGATCTGGACATCGGTGACACCCAGGGCCTTGCCGGCGCGCGTCTTGCCACCTCGCTCGGGGCCCGCGAGTTCGGTGACCAGGCGCGCGTAGGCGCGCTGCTGCAGCGCGTCCTGGCGCGCGAGCGAGCGGCGCTGGCGCTTGATCTGGGCGGCGGCCAGGTCCCGGACGTCGTGAGGGCCCAGCATGAAGTCCGCCGGCAGCCCTTCCAGCACCTGGCCGGCGCGGGTCAGGCCCAAGGCGCGGATCCCGTTCAGGACCAGTCGCAGGTAGCGCACGGTGGCGACCGGGGCGTCCTACCAGTGACGCTGACCACTTTCGGCAGGGTCCGCGAGGCACCGTCCGGGGTGGGCCTGCTCTATCCCGCCCCATGCCCGCTCCGGCCCTGCGCCGAGGGTGGCCGGCCCGCTCTCCGCTCCCGCACCGGACGGTAGGTCACCGCACTGCTCCGGCCCCGGCGTCTACAGCGCAGTCCACCCGCAGGCCCGCCCGCTGCCGCCGAGCGGGTGCCAGATGGGTGCGGACGGGCCGCGGTCTCCTCGGCGCCGACCCCGGGGCGGTGGCGTTCGACGAACGCCCGCAGCCGGTGCCGCTCCTCACCGGTGCCGGCGGTGTACGCGAGCTCGGCGGCGGGCCTGTACACCCCGCCGCCCCCGACCGGCAGCTCCGGGGCGGGCAGGAGGTCGAGCGGGCCCGCAGGCCTCACCGCGCCGGCGGGCGTCGGCAACGAAGGCGGTGTGGATCCGCCCGACGTCGAGCAGGACACCGCGCAGGTAGTCGACGGCCCGGGCCCCGCCCCGGCCTTCGGCCCGGTCCCGGGCGCCGCCTCCGCGGGTACCTCCGCCGGCACCTCAGCGCCCCCGACGCCGGATCAGCCCGTTTCCGCAGGCCAGCAGCCCAGGACAAGGGGCCGAAGCCGTGGCGACAACCCTCTTCCTGCCGCTGCTGGGGTGCGGTGGAAGGCGGACTCGACGGAACCGGTGCGGCGTGGGGTCTTGGTGTCGCTCGGCCTGTTCCAGCGCGCCACCGCTCGTGAGCTCTGGCATCTGGTCTCGCCGGAACGACAAGGCCACCCGTGACGCCCTGGTCGACCTGGCCCTTGGTGGTCAGCGCCAGGGGGGTGTGGGTGTGCCGTCGGGGTCCAGTCCGTGGGGCCAGCGGTCCGGTGCCGAGGTGGAGAGCGCGGTGCCCGTGTCGGCGGCCTCGCGGTAGAGGCGCTCGGCGCCCTCCAGGTCACCGGCTTGCTCCCGGCTTTCCGCGAGTTTGACCAGGGTGTCAGGGCTACCAGCGTCAGCGGCCTGCCGGGCAAAGTCCTCGGCGCCTTCCCCGTCTCCGACGAATTCCCGTATCAGTGCCAGGCGGGCCAGGGCTCGAGTGCTGCCGGCGTCGGCGGCCTGCTGGTAGAGGTGGTTAGCACTCTCCAGGTCCCTGGCGCGGTCCCGCATCCTGGCTACGTCGAAGAGTCCAGTGCGCTCGTGGACAGCGGCCTCGCGGTAGAGGCGTTCCGCGTCCTCCAGGTCACCGGCTTTCTCCCGTTGTCCTGCCAGGAAGGACAGGACGAAAGGGTGACCAGCGTTCGCAGTCTGCCGGGCGAGGCGTTCGGCGTTCGCTCCGTCCCCGGTAAGCTGCCGAGTCCGCACCAACTCGAAGAGACAGAACACGTACGCCTCATTGGCGTTGACTGCCCGCCAGGCGTGTGCTTCGGCGCCTTCCTGGTCCCCGGCCAGTTCCCGTTCCTCTGATACGAACGACAGACCTTCGGGGTAGCCGGCCTCGGCGGCCACCCTGTAGATCGCCTCCGCCGCGCCCGTCAGCTCCCCGTGGTCGTTCTGGAGTCGTGCCAAGCCGAGCAGGGCAGCGATGTCGCCGTTGTCGACGGCCCGCCGATAGAGGGCTTCGACGCCCTTCCAGTCTCCAAACCGCTCCCGTTCCTTCGCGAGGTGGACCAGGGCCCTGAAGTGCCCGGCATCGGCGGCTTGCCGAATCAGGGCTTCGGCCGTCTCCGTGAGCCGGACGGGGTTCTGCATCGCCGCCATGTCGATCAGGGCATCGGGGTCGCCGGTCGCGGCCGCCCCCCCCGGTAGAGCGCCTCAGAGCCTTCCTGGTCCCCGGCCTTCAGCCGGAGCCGCGCAAGGTCGGTGAGGGCCCTGGGGCGGCCGGAGTCGGCGGCCTGGCGGTAGAGCGCCTCGGCGCCCTCCCGGTCCCCGTGCAGCTCCCGGTCTCTTGCCAGTTCGAATGCGGCGTCGGGGTGGCCGGCGTCGGCGGCCGCCTGATAGAAGGTCTTGACGTCTCTTGGGCCCAGGGAGCGCTGCTTCGCCAATCTGACCAGGAGCTCTGGGTCGCCGACCTCGGCGACTCGGCGTCGCAGGTGGTGGGCCCAGCGGTAGCGGTACCGGTTAAGGGCCGCCTCGGCGAGTGCGTTGAGGTCGTCGGGGCTCGTGAGGTGGGTGTGGGCGGCGTGCCAGAAGGACGCGGGCGGGCAGATCCGGCCGCGGGTGACGCGGCCGTGGTGTTCGAGGTAGTCGGCCAGCCGGAACACCAGCCCCTCGTCCGGGCGAGGTGTTGGAGTGGGCGCCGGAGCGACTGGTGGCCGGGACCCGGCGCGGGCGTTGACGCGGCGCAGGGGGGCTTGCTTGCCGTGGACGGGGCGGGCGAGATCGGCGAACGCGGCCTCGGCCCAGTTGTCCGCGCGCTGGCCCCAGTCGTGGTCGGCGAGGTAGTCGACGGCGGCGTCGGCGAGAAACGCCCTGGGCAGGTGGAGACCGACACCAAGGCGGCGAGCGTCCATGGCGGCCTCCAGCAGAGCCCGGGAAGCTGGACCGGCCTGCTCGTAACGGTGCAGCAGCTCCGGCGCGCCGGCGAGGTCCTGGGCCAGGCGCCCGGTGTCCAGGGCTCGGGTGAGGGCGTCGGCCAGCAGCCGGTCGCCGCCGCGGGCGAGGACCCGGACAGCGTCCAGCGCGTGCCGGTCGAAGGCCTCGGGAACGGTGAGAAGACGCCCGGCCAGGAGCCCCGGACCCGGCTGTGAAGATCCGAGCCGCCCGGCTGTGGAAGGTCCGTGTACCGCCCGGCGTACTCGGGCCACAGCGTGCCCAGGACCAGAACCGGGCCCCGGCCAGGATCGGTCAGCAGACCGTGGAGCACGGCCGCAATGCGTTCGCCGTGTCGCGCGTCGCCGAGGTAGTGCTGCGCCTCGTTCAGCCAGACAACCGTGCGCGGCCCGATCCGGTCGAGGTCGGCGAGAGCGGCCTCGGCGCGGGTGGGATCGAAGGGGTGCCACAGCGTCCATCCCTGGCCGGCGAGCGGCTGGATGGCCTCCCAGCACGCCCGGGTCTTGCCGGTGGACGACGAGCCGACCAGGACCGCCATCCTGCTGTGGCCTTCGGTGGCGTCGCGTACGGCGTTGTCGAGTTCCCGGTCGTGGGCTCGGCGGACGTAGCCCGGCATGACGCGGACCTGCCGCCTGTCCAGCCGGCCCTGCTCGATTCGGCCGGTGCCGGCCGGGTGGACCTCCAGGTCGTGCGGGTCCCACTGTCCGATCGGCTTCCCGAGGTGCCGCCCACCACCGGTGCTGTTGCCGCCTTGGACGGGATTGGGGTGGATGTGCACGACCCCGCCCTGAATCACGTTCCCGTGAACGACACTGCCGCTGATCTGATTGCGGACACGGGTTTCACCAGCCTCCCCGGAAGGACCGCCAGAGCGGGGCGAGGGGGTACCGGGATCGTTGGAAGCCCCTGCTGGACGAGGCGGTTGCAACTCCCGGTCGGGCAGTTCCCACCAGTTCTGCGGCCGACGCCTGGGCTTGTCCGCCTGGCTGCCGTTCTCCTCGCGCGTCATTGATGACGCTCTCTGAATTTCCCCAGTCTGTGCTCTGAGGTTGGCCAAACCTGCTCAGTTGATCTCCCCACCCTTCGGGTGATGTTGTCCGGCG